>JASEGR010000023.1:0-28150 GCA_030017955.1 Candidatus Eisenbacteria bacterium | reverse complement strand
CCCCGCGACACGACACTTTCATAGGGGCTTCTCGCCCCTCTGACGCTTCAGGATGCTCCTACTCGTCGCATCCCTACGCTGTCACCCCTGAGGGGGTCGGCCACGACCCCCTCATACCCCCTGGCAGTGTGCCTTATGAAACGCCCTGCATTTCGTAAAGTTATTTCTGGGACGGCACACTAATAGGTTGCTTTTCCTGTTGTCGCAGCAACCAGCACCGTGTCCGCAGTGCCCGCGCACCCAAGTATGACTCTGCCTGCAGATGTGAGGGCAGTACCAGAGCTGTCTTGGGGCGTTCCGAGCGAATTGAACTTGACGGACGGCTTTCCAGCACCGCCAAAGTTCACAGATGTAATTGTCACGCCCCTGAAGTTTTCCTCTCCCGAAAGGTTCACCGTAAAGGGTCTTCCCTTCGAATGAGGATCATCCACTATGTAGTTGATATTCGACCTGAATATGCTGTAGCTGTTTTGCCCGGTATTGAAATACACGCCGTGGGTCGTCCCGGTCGTCATGGCAAGCCACTGTGCATACCTGATCTGCTGGGCCACAAGCTTCGCTGCCCCCCCGAGTCTCATTGAGTTGAGGTCCTGCAGCTTCGGATAGCTGATCGCCGCCAACACGAGCAGAACCAGCATTACTGTAATTACTTCAATCAACGAGAAACCTCTTGTGCGGGAGCTGTTCCCACCTGCCCACATCCTTCTTGATGGAGTACCTGCATCCTTCTTTTTCCTCATTTTCTCTTCTTTCCAGATGAATCCCTGGTACGCATGAGAGACTCGCCCCGCTTGCTCCTTTCATTGGCGGTGAGCGCCCTCTTCGCCACCAGAAGCAAGTGCAGTGAGATAGCCAAGGAGTTCCTGTAGACCTCTAAGACTGGGATCGAGTGAGTTTGTCTCAAGGAATTCCTCGTATGCAGTCCCGAAATCACCAAGCCTGAAAGCGGCAAGCCCAAAATTGAATCTTGCCGGAGCAAAATCGAACCCAATCTGGGCGGCTTCTCTGTAAAGTGGATATGCTTCATTGAGCTTCCCCTCTTCATCCAGTCTTCTGGCATTGGAGTCCAAATATGCGACCATCATCTTCCTCGTGATGTAGTCCTCTCTTCTGGGATTCTTGGGAAAACCCCCGAGGTCGTAAACCAGCATTCTCGGTTCTTCACTCGAATTGGAAGGTTCGATTTTTCTCAAGAGCCCCTCCTGAGAGGTCTTGTATCCTTTGAGCTCCCTCCCGTCTCGCCAAAGAGAAAAGAAGACCGGCTTCTTCGCATCCCTGATGATATGCAGCTCAACTTCCTCCTGTCTCTCCCTCCAGGATTTCCTTGGAAGTCCGTTCAGGTGATAGATGTCGTCGAAAAGGTAGCCTTTCCTTTGGTAGATGGTGATGTCCTTCCTTACGCCCTCAACCTTCTGAAGATAGAAGCTGAGAAACGATTCGTTGTCCCCTTCGACGATAAGGGTTCCGCCCTTGGGAACGCTGGAAAGGAGATCCTCGCCGTACTGCCTGGCCACATTGTTGCTGCTCTTATCCGCGAAGGAGTAGTTGCTTGAAAGCGGGATAAGAGGAAGAGCCAGGATGAGAATGACTCCAGGCACCCGCGACAGTCTCGCTCCGCTCTTCTCAAAGTGACTGCCGACCTTTTTTTCCAGAAACACGAAACCCTCGCCTATCCAGACTGAGAAAACGAGAAATGCCGGCAGAAGGAATGCCTGTATCTGATAGCTGTGCTCTGGATCTGGTCTCGGATTTATTACCAGGCTCACGCTGGCAAACGAGAGGAGGAAAAGCGCGAACGACCAGCCTGCCCAGTCGCTCTTTCTTCTCAATGCATGAAACAGTCCGATTATCCCAACCGGGATAAGAAGAACCGTGAAGCCCGTTCCCAGGAGCACTCCGAAGCTCCCGAGCTGCGAGAAGAAGAGCTCAAAGGAGAACGGGTTCTGTGTGAGGGGTCCATAGTTAACCCTGCTCAAATTCTCCACTATTGTGCGGAGACTTTCGGGATTTCCCCAGTCGATTGTGGGATTGAGTCTCGATCTCAGTGGAAGCACAAGGATTGGAGAAAGCCCGAGCAGAAAGAACAGGAAGCCCGAACCGGCCCTCCTCATGGCGCTGCTGAATGAACCACCTTCGAGGGTTGACCGCCTTTTAAGGCGCACCTCGTTGACAATAACGACACCAACGAAGATCGGGATGAGACATACGGACGATTGATGCGAGAGAATGGCGAAACCGAGGAAGAGGCACGAAGCAAAATACCATCTTTCTTCGCTGCTTCTCCACCATCGCGCAAGGAAAAATAAGAAGGCCGCAACAAGAGCCGTGCTCATCGTATAGACCTCAGCCATGACCGCTTGAGTCCAGAAGGTCCGCGAGAAAGCGAACACCAGAGCACACCCTGCTGCGGCCGACTTCTTTCCCGTAAGCTCAGAGGCCAGTAAGAAGACGAAGCAAGTTCCGACCACAGCCCAAAACGCAGACATCAAATTCAGTCTCAGGGCGACATCGCCAATCGGGATGAGACTGAAGAGCCTGCCGGTAATCACGTACAGCGGGTATCCCGGCGGGTGAGGGATACCGAGAAACCAGGCGGCGCTAGCTAGCTCTGAGCTGTCACCCCCATAAAGGCTCGGCGCACACGTCCGCAGGTATATGAAAAGTGAAATACCTGCCACCCCCGCCAAAGCCAGATGTTTCCATAGCAAAAGTCTCATCGGCTCTCTCGCAATATCCAGAAATGGAATTCATCACGGACGCAAAAAACCCTTTTAGACGCAATCCGGACCAGACTATATCTGACTGCCACACCGCTGCTTGAAGAATCTCCTAGTAGGCTGTGTATGCGGCCGCACCGCCGTTTGGAATGACCCGTCCGACGCTCGCGTAGTAAATCCAGCCGCCTGCACCCGTGTAGGCACCCGAATAGACGACACTGCCGCTTCCACTGTGAGGCTCCTTAGGAACCGCGTTGTTCGAGAACATGGATGCATCAATGGTCGTCGGGTAACCTGGCGCTGCCAGTCCATTTAGAAGATTCTTCGAAGTTTGAATCGAGATTGCTCCCCTGATTGTGTCAAGGGAACCTCTTAGTGCCGAAATCCTTGCCTGCCCTCTGATATCCTCAAACTTCGGTACAGCAATAGCTGCGAGGATACCAAGGATCAGAATTACGACCACCAACTCGATGAGTGTAAATCCCTGCTCATGCTTTCTTCCTTCCACGACTTTCACCCTCCTTTCCTAGATCGACTCGAACTGCCCTCCAAATACACCTGTAAAAACCTTTCTCGTCCTTCACTATCACTTTCTATGCCATATCGTCCAAATCTCCAACTCCCTTAGTGGTTTTTTCTTGCAGGCGCAATCCGTTGCCAGTTAAGGGATTCTGATGCGACTCCTTCGTATGGCCCGCTCCTCGAATTGACGGAGCAGAGGTCAAGGGTCGCAACAGCGTGCAAAAGGCAATGCTCGTCAACGAGTTGCAACACGGGACGAAATTACTAAATGAAAGTGAAGGGCGCATACGTTTCCAATGGCTGTGAACTGGCTTAGTGTTTCATGGCAGACATGAGATTCCACATCGGCAGGAACACAGCAAGAGCGATGAATAGAACGCTGATCCCGAGAATTACGATGAGCAGCGGCTCAAGCACTGTCGTAAGGTTCTTTATGGAGAAATCGACCTCCCTGTCATAGAAGCTTGATGTTCTGGCCAGCATCTTGTCGAGGGATCCTGTTTCCTCTCCTATTGCAATCATCTTCACCACCATAGGAGGGAAAAACCTGCTTGCTTCAAGCGGCTCGGCAAGTCCCTTCCCCTTCACAACCTGCGCCCTGGCTCTCTGAATTTCACTTACAAGAGCGGCGTTACCAACCGTGTTTGCGACTATTTCAAGCGAGCGGACGATGGGGAATCCGCTTGTGACCAAGGCGGCCAAAACTCTCGAGAATCTCGAAAGCAGACTCTTGAGTACAATCGGGCCTACTATCGGAATTCTCAACCTCGTTTTGTCAATGGCAAGCCTCCCTGCCGGAGTCCTTGAAGACACCTTGTACGCCACGGCGAGAAGAACGATGGCCGCGACGAATATCGGCCAGTTTGCCTCCGTCGTGTTGCTTATTGAAATGAGCATTCTCGTTGGGAGCGGAAGCTGAACCCCGCTGTTGGCGAAAAGCCCGGTAAATCTTGGAAGCACCACCTTTATGATCACTGCGAAGGCAAAACACAGCTCACCGACAACCAACATCGGGTAGATTGTTGCAGACCTTATCCTCGCTCTATTGTCAGCCTCATATTCAAGCAATGCGGCAAGCCTATCGAGCATGTCGTTGAGAAGCCCCGTCTCCTCTCCTGCCTTCACCATACTCACGAAGAGTTCTGAGAATTTGTCCGGATGCTGGGCAAGAGATTCAGCAAACGTTCTTCCCGTCTGGATATTGTCCTTTACCGACTCAAGGGTCTCTTTCAACACCTTGTTCTGGGTCTGCTTTGAGAGCGTCGCCAGACTTGTCGTAAGAGGAACGCCTGCCTCAAGAAGAGTATGCAATTGTCTTGCAACAAGGATGACCTCGTCTTTCTTCAGCCTCTTCCCGAAGATCTTCCGCACACTCTTTGCTTTCTCTTCCTGCACCTCCAGCGGAACAAGTCCCTGAGTCTCAACGGAACGGATAGCCTGTGGCTCGTTCTCGGCAACAACTGTTCCTGTGAGGAACTTTCCTTCGCGCGTCATTCCTCTATATGCGTATCTTGCCATTTGGCAATCCTTTTTCCGGAGACGAAAAGCTACGACTCCAGTGCAGAGATGGCTCTGTCAACAGAATCCTCCCGGGCTGTGTATCTTCCCTTCGTGAGTCTTAACACTTCCTCAATGGTTGTCGTGCCGGCAAGAGCCTTATTGATGCCGTCTGCTCTGAGACTTGTCATTCCTAAGCTCACTGCCACAGACGTGATATTGTCTATTGACTCTCCCCGCCGGATCGATGCTTTAATCTCCTCACTCACCATCAGGACTTCAAAAATCCCTATCCGTCCTTTCAGGCCTGTCCCGGCACAAGCAACGCATCCTTTTCCGCGATAGAATTCTGTCCCAGTCGGAAAGCCAATCCTTTGGAGAATGCGATCCTCCGGGACATAGGGCTCCTTGCACCGCTCACAGATCTTCCTGACCAGCCGCTGTGCAATAGAACCAACAAGAGTCGAGGCAAGAAGGAACGGTTCGGCGCCCATATCGAGAAGCCTGGAGATTGCGCCGGGGGCGTCGTTTGTGTGCAGGGTAGAAAGAACGAAGTGGCCGGTCATCGCGGATCTGATCGCGATTTCTTCCGTTTCTCTGTCCCTTATTTCTCCCACCATTATTATGTCGGGATCCTGCCTCAGGATTGATCTCAGACCGTCCGCAAACCCGACACCGAAATCAGAATCCACCTGTGTCTGTCGCATCAGTGGAAGTTTGTACTCGACGGGATCCTCAAGTGTCTGGATATTTCTGTCAATCGTGTTCAGAGCATTTAGACAGGCATAAAGCGTCGTCGTTTTTCCGGAACCCGTCGGGCCGGTGACAAGAAGAATCCCATCCGGCCTGCTTATCATTGACCTGAGTCTGACTTCATCCGACGCAGAAAGCCCAAGGTCCTCCAGCTTCAACAGAATAGTCGCTCTGTCGAGTATTCTCAGAACAACGTTTTCTCCGTGAACGGTCGGAAAGGTCGAGACTCTGAAATCAATTTCCTTACCCTCGATATGGGCCTTGAAGTGCCCGTCCTGCGGAGTTCTTCGTTCTGATATGTCAAGGTCAGAGAGTATCTTTATTCTCGACACAAGCGGCGGATGGACCTCTTTCGGCTGTCTTGCGACCTCCTTGAGAAACCCGTCCACTCTGAACCTGACCCTCAAGAACCTCTCTTCCGGCTCGACGTGCACGTCCGAGGCCATTTCGTGAGTCGCCTGGATAAGCAGTGCATCAAGCAGTCTCACAGCTCTCATTTCATCCAGAACTGTCTCGTCCTTGCTTACTTCCTCAACGGGTTCTCTGTCAATTTCCTCGATGAGCCCGCCCTCCGGATAGTACTCTTCAAGGAATTTCAGAAGATCGGATTCCTTGACAATGTTTACTTCTATGTTGCACTGCGACACTCGCCTTGCCTCGTCAATGCCGACAACGTCGAGCGGGTCGGATATGGCAATTGAAAGAGTGTTCCCCGCTTTGAAAAGCGGAATGATTTTGTGCTTCCGTGCCATCTGCGCAGGTATGAGCCTCAACATTTGTGGGTCTATGAGGTAGGTTGTGAGCTCAACCCTGGGAATCCCGAGTTCATGCTCGTAGAATGAAAGAATATCCTCCTCTTTCACGAACCCGAGCTTGAGCATCGATTCCCTGAGGGAGGTTCTCGAGCGCTTCTGCTCCTCAATCGCCCGCTCAAGCTTCTCCACGGTCAGCATTCCCTTGCCAAGAAGGAATGCCCCGAGGGATTTCGATCTTGTGGTAGCCAATACGCCTCCGATGTTTAGTCTTTCGGGTATTTCGGCAGGTTGGGAGTTTCCTAGAGTACTTTCCGAGACCGGGGTCTTGCTGGGATCAGGGCACTTACCTTTATGCGGGGCCGTCTGTGGGGTTTTTGTCTGTCTAAATCAAGACAAGAAAACTCCCTCCTTCAGAAATGGAGGGAATTCCGGGAAGCAGGGCTTTCTCTGCCGTGCTCAGGCAGCAAACATCATCGGACCGGATTCAAGACGAAACAGCATCCAAGGCTACCGCCCTGCAGCACTGCCACTATTACCGCCCAAGCTTGTCAGATCACCTTTCCGGCCGTGAGAAATCTTCTTCAGGTAGGTCTTAAAGTCGAATTTGGGACTCCACTCCTTATTGTGGCACTTCCGGCATGTCGCCTCACTAATCTTTCCGTACGCGGCGTTCATCTCATGCTTGGTCCCGATCCCATGACAGGACTCGCACTGGACTCCTCTGAGGTCGGGAGTTCCCCCCGGACCGGTGAACCCACCCTGTTCTCCATATCCTGTCGTGTGGCATTTGATACAATCGGGAAGATGCTCCTTGGCCGCGTTCTCAAGCGTGACAAAAGCCTTCGCATGACGCGTCGCCGCCCACTGTTCGCCAGCCACATCGTGACATCTTGAGCAGATTTCATTCCCAAGATACTTGTCGGGAGAAAGCTTTGCCGTCTTCTTCTCTTTCACAAGGGAGGCCCGGCTTGCCTTCACCAGGCTGGCATTGAAATCGTCTATGAGCTTTGTCATGCCCGGGCTAGAGGGTATTTTCTGGTCGAGATTCACAACCCCACCGGTATACGAAGACACCTTGCCCCGCGAATCGAGAGTAAGTACCAGTTTCCCGAGATACTGTCCGCGATTTCCGGTTCTCAGGAGAAGAGCATCTCCGGCCTTTGTTGGATTTACCACCATTCCCGCATCGTGAGAACTCAGGACCACATCGATTCCCTTTATGCTCCTGGCGATATTCTCGGCCTCGAGGTTTGTCCGGAGATGAGAAAGGACTACTACAACATCACACTTCTTTCGCATAGCCGGAACAAGAGCTTCAAGGGCAGCCTTGGGGTCTCTTACCTCGTACGGACTTGCTTCATCAAGTTGCCTTCCGGCAAGGTCAGGACCAAGTACCGCGGTAACTCCGACTTTCACACCATTCACGTCTTCGATTGTGAACGGCTTCACAACGGCTTTCTTTGACTTGACGTAGAATGTATTTGCGTTGACAACCTTGATTTTCGCCTTGCCGCATTTATCAAGAAAGTAGTCAAGACCCAGGGAAATTTCTCTTTCTCCGAATGTAACGACACTGTACCCCATCACTTTCAACGCCTGGATCAGGAACGTGCTCTTGTCGCGCTCGCTGGGAACCCTGCCAACCAAGTCACCGCCGTTCACTGCAAGAACGGCTCCGTATTGTGCCATGACTGAGTCTATGAGGCCGGCCCTCCGGGCCAAGCCGCCGCTCTGGCCCCCGTGTCACCCACAGGGTACAAGTTCTGCCTGATCTTCGGCGCTTGCTATTATGGCCAAAGTCTTCGGAGTTCCGGCTGTATCTTTCCCGGCCGCACTAAACAACGGCAGAATCACAAGGACCGCAATCACCGGAAAAAGTAGTCTGAGAATCTTCTCTTGCATTTACTCGGTCACCCCTCTCTCAAGGTAGTTGGGACATCTCTTCAAACAAATCGTATCGACCCGCTTCGAGAATCCATAGCAGGACATTCCATCCAACAGTCTTATTGTACCCCACCAAGCCAAAAAACGCCAAAGAAATTTTGGCGTGGGCAATCCTCGGCGCTCTCCCCGAGGGGGCCTTTTCCAATAAAACAAAGGGGATAGAGGAAACCCTCTCCTATCCCCTTCTTCAGAAAACTGTCTTCTGCCTACTTTCTGACCTTCTGCTTCAACGAACTCCCTGCGCGGAACGCCGGGTAATTACCTCCTGCCACCTTTATCTTCTCGCCCGTCCTCGGGTTCCTTGCTATTCTGGGTTTCCTCTTTCTTGTCTCGAAGGTTCCGAAACCGGTTATCTGAACCCTGTGGCCGGCAATCAGCTCAGAGGCGATGATACCTTTCTTCGAAGCATCGAACAGGCAATTCACCGCGCACTGAGCACTGCTCTTGGAGATCTTTGCGCTCCTGGCAAGACTCGCTACTAGGTCGCCCTTATTCATCAAATCTCACCTCCTTTCCATGTGTCATCGACCAACCTATTACAGAGCCGTGTTTCTGTCAACATGTAAATTCTTGGAAAACCCCTGTCCAGACTGGAAAAAGCCACGGTCCATCTGCCTCAGTAGGCACCAAGCCCCGTAGTTCCCCTCTCATAATAAATTTCACTGAGTGCTTTTATATTTATCCTGAAATAGTATTCCCAATTCCTGCCATAGTAGCGTCTCACGAATCTCGTCTCCCAACAGTGAAGATCCCTATACAGTTCGATACCCTGGGATGCAATTTCCTTCGAGGTGAAGTCGTAGTGGATGTAGTAGTTGACTTTCCACTTCTTGGTCGGCGACGCACTCACCCTTTCCTCAATCCAGAACGAGGTTGTCGGAAACCCGACGACGTTCGAAAAACGAACCGTCGTCGATGAGTTGTATGGTATCGGCTCAGTGACCGAATCGCCATCGTTGACCTTTGAGCCGAGCACCCCCGCAAAACTGAATCTCCCGGTTCCGCTGACGGTTTCCGTTCTTCTTTTCACAGGACTGTGCGTGGCATAGAACTCCAGGTAGAAGGGCCCGAGCGGCCTTATCTGAAGCTGAGAGCTCGTCGGAAAATAAGCGGCCTCAACCGGCCTGGTGAGGTCGAGGCTCCTCGAAAAGGTGAGAACAGCAATGTTGTCCAGTCTTCTCACCTTGTCGCCGGTCTTCACCTTTGCCTGGAACCTGTTCTGCACAGAGTACGTCATGAATCTTCCTCTTGCCGAGCTTCTGTAGTTCTTAAAAACCATCTGTTGCCGTGATTCAGAGTAAGAGACTTGGGGAGAAATGATGTGCCTGATCGCAACAAGCGGTCCCAGTCTGGGAGCCAGTACTCCACAGAGGGTACTTCTGGAATAGAGTCCGAGTGAAACAGTCCTTCCCGAGACCCGCCCACTCGGGTCCCTCAATGAGAGGTCCTGACTTACGTTAAGCGAGGGCGACAGGTCGAGCCACCCCAGAAGCTTCCTCGAATCACTCAGCGACAAACTTCCGGAAATCTGGGAGGTTGCCGTTTTCCGGTAAGGAGTTTTTTGAGTTGTATTGTTCATGCCCAAGCTCAGGCCGCAGTAGGTCGTCGACAGCCAGGGCAGGAAGGCTTCCTTCTTATTTGTCTTCAATCTCCCGATCGGCCTCTGAGAGAAGTAGAGACTGACCCTTGGAATCGACTGTGTGACTGTTCCGGCCTCAAGGTCCTGCCTTCTGTCGGCCGCAAGATTCATGCTTGCCATAGACCAGCTCTTGCTGACCGATACGTCCGATCGAAGGAGCGTGTGCAGCATCTCCTGGATCGACATCCCAAGGCCTCGCTGTGTTCTGTAAGTCTTGTCACTTACAAAATCACCCCTCATGGTGAGAGAAAACTTATCACCGAGAGTCTGTTGATGGTTCGCGCGAAGATCCCATCTTCTGGCTCTCGTAATGATATCCTTCGTGTACGAAGAGTTCAGGTTTCCGGACAGGAGATAGCGCACGTTGTACCTGCCCTCCAGGTATGTTGTCCATCTTGTACCCTCGTAGTAGTCCCCCCAGACTGAGATGTCGGAGTAGTCGTTCACAGCCCAGTAGTAGCCGGCATTCCTGAGAAACCTCCCCGATTGCGCGCTGAAACCTATTTCAACCTGAGGGATTAGAAATCCGGAATGGCGGCCTCTCTTTATTGGAAATACATAGAAAGGAAGGCCAATAACCGGGATGTTCGAGATATACATTGTAAGGGGTTTTGCAATCACCTTGTCATCAACATAGACCTTCATCCTCTTGCTCGAAAACCTGTAGTGGGGATGGTCAAGGTCGCAGGTCGTGTAGGAAGCCCCCGCGACATCGAGCACACCTTCTCCTACTTTCTTTATCTTGTCTCCAGTATAGAAGCCTTGTTCAAAAGTCGTCCGGCCGGAGGAGATCGTTCCCTTTCTGGTGTCAATGTTGTACGTGAGCCTGTCACCCACAATCTTCTCATTTCCGTCCCACAGGACCGGCTCCCCGTAGGCCATCAGCGTCCGTTCCTTGGAATTGAATACGACCCTTTCAGATTCGAGCCTCTGCCCCCGGTAAGTAAGATTTGCCTTCCCGGAAATTACAATGAGATCCCTGGGGACATCAAACTCGATTCTCCGGCCTGAATAGTTGGCTACCTCTGTCGTGGACGTCGTGTCCTCAGGAGTATCTTCTTCCTCGTTTGACTTGAAGCAATAAATGCCCACTCCATTTCCATCAACGGTCGCCGTTCTGGCAGCCCGCTTCTCAAATGAAACGGTCACGCTGTCTCCCCACACCTTGTTCCTCTCGCCAACCTCGCTTTCCTTCTTCGGCGGGATGTATTCACTTACCGCGTTCCCCTTTGCTACTACTTCATTCGGTTCTTCGTTTTGCATTGTGATGGATGCCCAGTCACCGCTGAGTTTGCTGCTTTCTCCCTCTTTATCCGCACCGGTCGAGGCATACCGTATGTCGGCGTTTCCTCTTACATAGACCTTATCCACCTTGTTGTCCTTGAAAACGATCTCGATGGTATCCCCCGTTACCTTTCCCTCCTCATCCCATGCAACCGGAATCTCTTCAAGGACTGCTTTGTTCTCTTTGTCAAGGAGGGTTGCCTTGCCGCACGTTGCCGTCATCTTCTCCCTGGTTATGGTGACATTGCCTTCGCTGATTGCCTTCTTCTCATCGGTGAAGAAAGTCATCTTGTCGCCTCTGATGACCATCGGCTCGGTCTTCTCTCCCTCAGTGCCTCCCTGTTCAGTTGTGACCACCGGTTCCGATGATGCAATAGCCATCTTTTTGGTTCTGTCGTAGTCAATCCTCCCTGCATCTATCCAGCTCTTGTTCGCTGCCTCATATCCTTTCACCTTCTCCTCGGCGATAACCATGTTGTCTTTTCTGAAGAAGGATATTCTCTCCGCAGTGAGCCACCTGTCTTTTTCCTCAAGCCTGGCGTGTCCGAAGAGCAGCGCCCTTTCTTCTTTCCTGTAGTAGTTCCCTCTATCCCCCAGGAAAACTGCATCCTTGTCGGTTACCTTGACCCCTCCCCGAAGCGCAGCAATCTCACTTTCCTTGTAGTAAGTCGCTTCGGGCGCGGTAATGACCGTAGTTCCGTCAACAATCCGGACATTTCCTTTGAAATGCACGATCTCCTCTTTACGGTAGTAGATTCCGTTGTCACCTCTCAGAGTCGTGCGGCCATGGACTATCTTGACTTTATAGAGGTTGAGGATATCTCCTCCCTCCCCGCCGGATCCCTTCAAGTTCTCAGCGGTGACTTCGTATTTCTCACTCTCTTTCGCGAGCAGAGATGGAGTAGAGTCAAGAGGAAGCTGAAAGAGGACTGCAAGGAGAGTCAGGAGGTAGCGAGTCATCTTAGATGGCCTTCGGGTCAGCGGATTGCCAACTCAGTCAACGGATCAAAGAAACGGATCTTGTCTTCCTTGAAAGAGATTGGCAACTCCTCGCCCAAGCTGAATTTTCTGTGAGTGGCCATTCTCACGATCAGGTTCACCTTCCCCAGCACCGCGTGAAGGAACTGCTCATTTCCCAAGAGCTCGACAATCTCTATTCTGGACGAAAGCGAAACCCGGGAGGTGCCTTCTCCATCCCCGACAACCTGCACGTCCTCGGGTCTGATTCCAAGAACAACTTCCTTCCCCGAGAACGCCGAAAGGGTCTTAGCCAGCTGCGCTGGAGCCGGAAGCTTGAAGCTGTCACAGACAAACATGACTCTTTCACCCGCGGTCACTACGCCGTTCACAAAATTCATCGAAGGGCTCCCTATGAAACCGGCGACGAATTTGTTCTTTGGATTGTCGTAAAGCGAGAGCGGTTCGTCGAATTGGAGAATCGAGCCGTTACGCATGACCGCGATTCTCTCCCCGAGCGTCATCGCCTCTATCTGATCATGGGTCACGTATACCATAGTCGCTTGGAGTCTTTGGTGAAGCTTGCTTATCTCCGCTCTCATCTGGACTCTTAGCCTTGCGTCCAGGTTCGAGAGTGGTTCGTCAAAGAGGAAGACCTGGGGATTCCTGACGATTGCCCTCCCCAAGGCCACCCTCTGTCTCTGGCCTCCCGACAATGCCTTTGGCTTCCTTCGCAGGAACTCCTCCAGCCCGAGGATCGAAGCCGCATTATGCACTCGTTTTCGAATCTCTTCCTTGTGCACTTTTCTCAGCTTCAGTCCAAAAGCCATGTTGTCAAAGACTGTCATGTGGGGATAAAGCGCGTAGTTCTGGAAAACCATTGCGACATCCCTGTCCTTGGGCGGGAGACTGTTGACCGCCTTGTCCCCGATATAGACTGTTCCCTCGCTGACGTCTTCGAGGCCGGCTATGAGCCGGAGAAGCGTCGATTTCCCGCATCCTGATGGTCCCAGAAGGACGACAAACTCCTTGTCCTTAACATCAATATCTACACGGTCAACAGCCGCCACTCCTCCCGGGAACGTCTTTGTGACGCCGCTGAGTTTTACAGAAGCCACTCTTACCTCCTTGAAAATTCCTGCGTGCTAAACGTCTCTAGAACTGCTCGGGAACGCTCATCCCGAGCTCTTTCATCGCCTCGCCCACTACATAGAAAGACCCAGTGACCAGAAGGACCCCGCTCCCATCACCGGACTGCAGGGCCTGCCTCAAGGCAGTCGGAACCGACTTCTCTATGTGAAGAATTCCTTTGAAACCGGCGAATCTATTGGCAAGCTCATCGGCGGGCAGTGCCCTTCCGGTATCCGGTTCGGCGAGCCACAACTCGTCTATGACCTGAAGGAGCGCTTTTCCGAAGGATTTGTGATCTTTGTCATCCAGCATACCTATCACGCACTGAATCTCCCGTCCCGGGAAAATTTCGGAAAGGGCATTCTTGAGGGCCCGGGCGGCTTGCGGGTTGTGAGCAACGTCAAACACCACATCTTTGCCGATTCGGTGTATTTCGAGTCTGCCGGGCCACCTGACGGCGGACAGCCCTTTCCTGATTGACTCTTCGTCCACAATGATGTCGTCTTCTTTCATGATGCACGCGGCGGCAATCGAACATGATGCGTTCTGAACCTGGTGTCTTCCGGGAAGCGGCAGAAAGAAGTCGGAATTGTGGCCGTCAATCTTTGCCTGAAACCTCACGCCTTCCCTGGAGTTTGAGACCAGCCTCGCCGGGAATGTCTCTCCAACCGGGATGAACCTGGCTTTCTTCTCCAGAGCGGCAAGGCGCAGCTGGTCAAATGCCTTCCCTTTCCCCAATGAAGTAAGAAGGATTCCATTGTTCTTCAGGATTCCTGCCTTCTCAATGGCGATTTCGCTCAGAGTATCTCCCAGGATGTCGGTGTGCTCCAGGCCTATCGTGGTGATTATCGAAACAAGCGGTTCGACAACATTGGTAGAATCAAGCCTTCCGCCCAGACCGACCTCAATGATTCCGATGTCAACATCATCCCTGGAGAAAGTGTCAAAGGCCAAGGCAGTCGCGATCTCAAAAAAGGAATTCTTGCCATTCCGTATCTGACGGCTGCATGCCGTGAGGAATTCTTCGACCTTCTCTTTCTCAATCATCTTCCCTGCGATTCTTATTCGTTCCCGAAAGTCCATAATATGGGGCGACGTGAAGAGTCCCGTCCTCAGGCCCTGATTCCTCAATATTGATTCAAGCATTGCAGCTGTCGAGCCTTTCCCGTTGCTCCCTGCCACGTGGATCGTCTTTAGCCTCTTCTCCGGATTTCCAACAAAGGAAAGAAGGTCCCTTACTCCCTCGATCCCGGGCCTCATGCCGGACCTTTCCCGCTTGAACAGCTCGTTGACGAAAGTCTCGTACGTCTGGCTCAAGGAATCACCTCGCCCGCAGAGAATCTCTCTTCAAGGCCTGCATCCGGAGATGCTTGATTCATGAGATTGACCAGGCCATCCACGATCCGTGTCAGGTCGCGACTGGCTTACTGGAATGGTAAAGCAGGTCAAGAATTCTTACTAAGGTGGATTTCAATTCCTTCCTTGGAACAATCATGTCAATCATTCCGTGCTCAAGAAGAAATTCCGAACGCTGAAAGCCGGGAGGAAGTTCCTGGTTTATGGTCTGTTCAATGACGCGCGGTCCTGCGAATCCTATGAGCGCCTCTGGTTCCGCGATTATTATGTCCCCGAGCGAGGCAAAGCTCGCGGTTACTCCTCCCGTAGTCGGGTTGGCCATGATTGAGACGAATGGAACGCGTGCCCTCGAAAGCTGGGCCAGGATTGCAGAAGTCTTCGCCATCTGCATCAAGGAGAGAATCCCCTCCTGCATCCTTGCGCCGCCTGAGCAGGAAATGATTATGAGAGGTATCCTTTTTTCAAGTGCGACCTCACTGATTTTTGCAACCTTCTCACCAACGGCAGATGCCATCGAACCGCCCATGAAATCAAACACAAGAATGGCAAGGGCGACAGTGTGGCCCTCGAGTCCGGCTGTTCCCGTAACTACGGCCTCACTGAGGCCGGTCTTTTCAATGGCCTGCTTGAGGCGATCGACGTACTTCTTTGAGTCTCGAAACTTGAGCGGATCCCCCGAAGTGATCTGTGAGAAGTGCTCCTCAAACGTCCCGTCGTCCGTCAGAATGCTGATGTATGCCGCTGCAGGAATCCTGAAGTGAAACCCGCACTTTGGGCATGTCCAGAGGTTACGCTCAAGCTCCTTGTGATAGATTATCTCCCCGCATCTTCCGCACTTTTTCCAAAGACCGTTCGGAAGCTCCTTCTTCCTCTGAATCTTGAGTCCTGCCCTAGTCTTCCTGAGCCACGACATCCTTCGCCCCTCCAGGCTTTGTTTCGAGGGTCAGCATCATGACAATAGCGTCTTCCTTCGTATCCCGGTAGTACCTTTTTCGTATTGCGATCTCACCGAATCCGTTCTTCCTGTAGAGTGAGATTGCCGGCATGTTTGTCTCTCTCACCTCGAGCGTGATAATCCTCGCTCCCCTCCTGTAACCTTCATCAATCACAAACGTGAGAATCTGCTGCCCAAGCCCCATTCCCCGAAATTCGTGCCTCACCGCGATGTTCCCAAGATGGATCTCATCGGCCGCTGCCCAGGCGACGAAGTATCCAACCAGCTCTCCCCTCAGTCTTGCGACAAACGGGAGGGAAACATCTTTGTCTTTGATCTCGCTGGCGAAAGATTCTCCGGGCCATGGGTCGCTGAAGACACTCTTCTCTATCAGCATGACCTCTTCGAGGTCAGAGTGGGTCATCCTTTCAAACACGAGTGAGCCTTCTTCACTCGTCAATTCGTCTCCCAAGTTTGGTCTCGGCATCCGAGGGACGGACGTAGAGTGGAACCAGCGTAAGAGGGTCCGCAGATTGCCCGGAAAGCAGAATTTCTTCCCCTCTCAGAGCAACGCCAAGGGCCCTGGGAAGCGATACGTCGGAGCTTGAGATGCTGGAGAGTCCGGTCTCGTTGATGAATCCGCCCAGAAGCGGCAATCCTGGTCCCCCGATAACGACTCTCTCCCCATCGCGCCTGCTGGAGCTGATCGCCTCGATGACTCTATCAGATCTTCCGCAAAACGGAGGAAGAATCTGCCTCAGCATTCCATCTTCTCTTCTGTACAGCGAGGAGTACACTTCTCCTCTTCTTGCATCGAGCACCGGGCATAGGAGAGCGTTCTCCTCCTGAAACAGAAAAGCCATTCCCTCAAGAGTCGGGACAGGAAGAAGCAGCTTTCTTGCGGCGTAGGAAAGGGCTTTTGCCGTACCGACCCCTATTCTAACACCGGTGAAAGAACCGGGGCCTATTGAAATAGCGACACCGTCAACGGACTCGAGGTCAACACGTGCGTCCTCAAGTATCCTGTTTACCGTGTGAATGAGCCTTTCCGAGTGACTCAAGCTGACTTTCACATTGTGTTCGGCGACAAGCGTCCCATTCTCAACCAGCGCAACGCTTGACGTCATTGTTGCAGTCTCTATTCCGAGCACTTTCATCGCGACACCCGGCCCTGAGGAGAGATCGTGATCTCTCTTTCATCCTGCGACCTGAATTTGATTTCAACCTCCAGCCTGTCTTCCGGGAGAAAAGTCCCGGCCTTTTCCCCCCACTCAATGACAACTACTCCGTCTCCTCCGAAGAAGTCGTAGCATCCGAGTTCTTCAAAGGACGCATAACCTTCAACTCTGAAAAGGTCAAAATGGTAGATGGGGCATCTTCCCGGGTAGCTGTTTATTATGGTAAACGAAGGACTCTTTACCTTAGATGACGATCCGAGGCCTCTTGCAATACCTCTGACAAGGCAGGTCTTACCAGCGCCAAGTTCCCCGCTGATGCTCACGACGTCGCCGGGCGAAAGATTTTGACCAAGCTTTTCACCGAGGGCCTCGGTTTCAAGCTCGCTCTTTGTTATGAAGACGCGTCTTCCGCCGCCAATCAGGTTCTTGGCTCCATCGTCAGACACGGAAGGATCATTTCCTCCATCGATATTCCGCCGTGCTGGAAACTCCCTCTGTACTGTCTCTCGTACTCATGAAACCGTGTGGGATAGACAAAGTAGTAGTCCTCTTTTGCGATAATGTAGTTCTTGTTCAGAGCATCAGCAGGAAGTCTGTATTCCTCCGGTTTCTTGATAAGAAGCGCCTGCTTCTCGTCGCACCCAAGATTGTTCCCGTACTTATATCTCAGATTGGTCGATGTATCACGGTTTCCAAGAACAAGTGCAGCCCTTCTCCCCAGCACAGAACCATGGTCCGTGGTGAGCACAACAACCGCCTTCTGCTGAGCCATCAGTTTCAAGATGTCAAAGAGTGAGGAATGAGTAAACCACGCCTTCATTATCGACCGGAAGGCGGCCTCATCGGGGGCAAGCTCCTGGAGAATTTCAGATTCTGAGCGTCCGTGCGCGAGTATATCCACAAAATTGAAAACGAAAGCCACAAACTGGAGCTGGGAGTAGGAGGCTATCTGCTTCCTTATGCTGTGCCCCTCCTCAAGACTGAAAATCTTCACGTACTTCAACGGATTGGTCAGGCGCACCCGCAACCGTTCGAGCTGCTTTTCAAGGAAAACCTTCTCATACTTGTTCTTACTTGTGTCTTCAGTTCCAATTTCCTGCCACATGTCAGGATATTGAGTCCGGAGGTCGGAAGGATACAAGCCTGAGAAGATTGCATTCCTCGAATATGGCGTCGCGGACGGGAGAATCGAATAGCAGTAGTCGGTCTTTGTCTCATAGTACGGTTCCAGAAGCGGTAGGATACTGAGGCACTGGTCAAGCCTCATGCAGTCAATCACTATGAAATAGACTCTCTTCCCTGACTTCAGGTGAGGGACCACGAATTTAGGAATTATGTCGACGGAAAGAGCCGGCCTCGGGGCTCCGTGAATCCATGACTTGTAGTTTTCGACAATGTATCGTGCAAATTCTATGTTTGATTCTTTTATCTGGTCGGTGTGAATCTGCTTGAATCCAGAATCCCCGATTCTTTCCAACGCTAGTTCCCAACGAACGAACCCCGAGTAGAGCTTCGTCCATTGATCCCAGTCAAGGGGCTTGAATCTTTCGGCCTGCAGTTTCCCGAGTTCCTCAACGTACTCTTTTCTCACCTGTTCTTCGCGAATGGTTTTCGCCTCAAGAATCTTTCTGCATGCGAAGTAGATTTGAATCGGATTGACCGGTTTGATCAGATGGTCATCTATGCTCCTGACTATGGCCTCGTCCATCAACTCTTCTTCCTCGCTCTTGGTTATCATGACAACAGGGATTCCCGGATCTATCACCCGTATCTTTTCGAGAGTCTCTATTCCTCCGAGGCCTGGCATCATCTCGTCAAGAAGCACAACATCAAATCTCTCGTCATTGACTCTTGATATCGCATCCTCACCGTTTGAAACCGGAGTTACGGAGTATCCCTTCTCCTCAAGGAAAACGATATGCGACTTGAGAAGCTCAATCTCATCGTCAACCCACAAGATCTTCCGTGCTGCTTCAGCCAACTTCGCCTCCTATTCGACGGTGGGGCATCTCCGTCCGGTCCGGCCAGGGTCGGTGACTCGGCCTTCTCGGAGACCGCCACACAAATGGCACAGAATCTTCTGGCGGTCGAGAGCAGAGGGCCGGCGAGCACCGGAAGCGCAGCCGAGCCCGTGCCGGGGAACCACTCCTGGCAGGGCCAGACGCGGATGTCAGACTGGAAAACTCATTGCCAGGACTGTGCCTTTGCCGGGAGCAGTCTCCCTCAAAGAAAGCCTGCCTCCGTGATAATCCTCGACGATTCTCTTTGCAAGAGAGAGGCCCAGCCCCCAGCCGTGCTTTTTCGTTGAGAAGCCAGGTTCGAAGATCCTTTTTGCCTGGGCCGGAGCCATTCCCCTGCCGGTATCCCTCACAACGACTTCGACACTTTCCGTTTTCTTTCTGCGAAGCACTTCTACTTCTATTGTACCCCCGCCAGGGTCAATTGCATCCAGGGCATTTCTCAGTACGTTCTCAATTGCCCAGCCAATCAGCTCCTTGTTCAGGTTAACCGGCGGAACAATGCCATACTTTGTCTCTATTTCGACCTCTTTTCCCAGCCTGGGCAGTCTTCTTTCAAAGTACTCCACGGCCTCCGACACAATCGGAACAATATCCTGCGGGTGGAGCTTGGGGGGAGAACCGACATGGCTGAACCGGGATGCGACTCTCTTCAGGCGCTCAGCATCATTCTCCATCTCATCAAGAACTTCTTTGAGCTTCTGAGACCCGGCTTCACCCGGGCCGCCCGGGACCGACTCCAACTTATCCCTGGCCACCTCGATCCATCCAAGCATTGAAGAGAGCGGAGTCCCAAGCTGGTGCGCGGTCTCCTTTGCCATGCCGGCCCAGATTGAACGCTGCTCGGCAATCCTCACGCTTCTCATGCCTAAATAGCCGAGAAGCACGAACAGTCCTATGACAAGAAGCTCAGCGACCGGCACCCATCTCAATTCTTCTACAACCGCCGATTCCCCGTAGTGAACTAGACCGACCATGCGGCTTGTCCCGGCCATTACCATCGGAACCGGAGGATGCTGCTTATCCAGCTTCTTCGTAATCTCGACTATCCTGGCCAGCGGCCCCGGCGGCGGATTCTTGGGATCCATCGCAAAACTTTGTTCCACGGTGACTGCATCGGGATCTATCCCAATACCTCTCCACACAAACGGCCTTCCATCGACGTCCGTGAGCACAACAGGGAAATTGATACCCTGGACCACTTCATTGAAGATTCTTTTCACTTCCGGATTCTCTGTTCCTGGAAAGGATGCAGTGGCGCAGAATCTCGCGAGGACGTCTCTGAGTATGGAGGCCTGGTTGTCGAGACGCTTTATTAGGTCATTCGTATAGAGGAATACAGCAGCAACAAGAATGCTGCCGCCGAGAAAAACATATCCCCTCAGTATTGACGGCCACACGGCCCTTGAAGTTTTCACACAAACTCAGTCCCCTCGTTGGTCATCGCGCCAACGTTCATCCGCACACCTGCGGCATGATTTCATCCGCGCCGACATACGGCCTCAATGCACTCGGAATCTTCACACTTCCGTTCCGCGACTGATTGTTCTCAAGAAGACAAATCAGAGTCCGGGGGATGGCCAGACCAGAACCGTTAATCGTGTGTGCGAACTCGAGCTTGCCGCTTTTTTCCGTCCTGTACCTGAGCCCTATCCTTCTGGCCTGGAACTCCTCAAAGTTGCTGCAAGACGAGACTTCGAGCCACTTCCCCTCGGCCCCTGCCCACGCCTCGATATCGTAGCACTTTGAGGCGGCAAAACTCAAATCACCAGTTGAGAGGCTCACGACTCTGTAGGGTATTTCGAGACTTCTGAGAATGTCTTCGGCATCGCCAACAAGTTTCTCAAGCTCGGCATATGATGATTCCGGCTCGACTATCTTGAGAAGCTCCACCTTGTCAAATTGGTGCACGCGGACAATGCCCTTTGTCTCCTTCCCGTAGCTCCCCGCCTCCCTCCTGAAGCTTGCGCAATAGCCGGTGATGCGGACCGGAAGGTCATCCTTCTTGAGCACCGTCTCTCTGAACATGTTAGTGAGCGGCACTTCTGCAGTCGGATTAAGAAACAAATCTTCCTTTTCAATGTGGTACATGTCTTCTTCGAGCTTGGGCAGTTGTCCTGTCCCGAAAAGGCATTCTCTCTTAACCAGGAACGGCGCAAAGACTTCTTCGTAGCCGTGTTTTTGAACGTGGAAATCCAGCATGAATTGGATGAGAGCTCTGACCAGTTTTGCGCCTGCTCCTCTGAAGAGCGCAAAACCGTACCCGCTGACCCGTGATGCCGCCTCGAGGTCTATTATCCCCATCAAGCGGGAAAGGTCATGGTGAGGAAGCGGCTGGAAGTCAAACTTCGGCGGCTCGCCCCATCTTCTCACCTCTACATTGGCGCTTGAATCCTTTCCCACTGGCACCGAGCAGTGAGGGATGTTTGGAAACCACTCTGCAATCTTCTCCATTTCTGCTTCCACCGGAGAAAGCTCGGCCTCCAGAGTCTTTATCCTCTTGGCGACTTCTTTGGTCGAGCTCTTCATCAGTTCGAGATCGCTTTCTCCTTCAACGGCCGCACTCCCGCCCGAGGCCGCACTTCTCTTTCCAATCTCCTCGGAGGCGATTCTCTTTTCGTGCCTCAACTTCTCAACCTCGACAAGGATCTTCCTTCTTCTCTCATCCAGCTCAAGATAAGCGTCGATGTCGGCTTTCTCGTTCTTATCAAGAATCGCCTTTCTCAGGAGCTCTGCGTTCGCCCTGATAAGCTTCGGATCAAGCAAAAGCTTTCCTCCTTTTGTCGGCCTCTCTTTAGAGGTGTCCTTCCGGATATCCCCGATTGTGCAGGTGCACTCCAGACTCTATTCTTTGAGCGCTGCAAGTCCGTCTGATATTGCTTCAACCGTCTCTTCAATGTCCTCAGCAGAGTGTGAGGCAGATATGAAGGCGGCTTCGAACTGGGATGGTGGAAAGTATACTCCCCTATCGAGGAGAAAGTGAAAGAATTTCCCGAATTTCTTAGTGTCTGATTTCTTGGCAAGCGTAAGGTCATTGACCGGCTCGGAAGCAAAGAACAGCGTGAAAAGCGAGCCAACCCTGTTGATCGTTGCAGCGGTTTCGGATTCGCGGATTGCAGACGTGACACCCTCTTCCATCCGCTTCCCTTTTGCGTCAAGCTCACCGTATATCGTGCTTCTGGCCTCCTTCAGAATGCGGATCGTCTCAAGCCCGGCAGCCATCGCAACCGGATTTCCGCTCAGAGTTCCGGCCTGATAGACTGCGCCGGCCGGCGCAAGGATCTCCATTATCTCCTTCCTTCCCCCGTAGGCCGCCGCCGGGAATCCGCCGCCTACGATCTTTCCCAGAAGCGTCAGATCCGGCTCCATCTTGAGAAGCTCCTGAGCGCCTCCATAGGCAACTCTGAAGCCTGTTATCACTTCATCGAAGATCAGGAGAGTATGATATCGGGATGAGATCTCCCTGAGTCCGGCCAGAAATCCGTCCGCAGGCAGAACGCAGCCCATGTTTCCGCAGATTGGCTCAACGATTACTGCAGCTATGCCACTCCCTTCCCTCTCGAAAAAATCATGAACTTTTTCCAGGTCATTGAACGGAAGAGTCACTGTCTCTCGCGCAAAAGAGTCGGGAACTCCCGGACTCTCGGGAATCCCGAATGAAACCATCCCTGAGCCCGAACCTGAGAGAAAGCTGTCAGCATGGCCGTGATAGCAGCCTTCGAACTTCAAGATTCTTGTCCTTTTGGTGAAGGCCCTCGCAAGCCGCACCGCACTCATGGCTGCCTCGGTTCCTGAACTGACGAACCTTACTCTCTCCATAGAAGGGAAGGCGTCTTTCACTGCCTCTGCCATCTCGACTTCTATTTCCGTAGGTGCTCCAAACGTTGATCCCTTCTCCATTCTCTCTCTTGCCCGTTCGATGACTCGAGGATGAGCATGGCCCAGGATCAGGGGACCCCAGGAGCAGACATAGTCGATATATTCCTTCCCGGTTACGTCAAAAACTCTGGAGCCCTTTCCACTGGAGATAAAGACAGGCTCGCCTCCAACGCTTTTGAATGCCCTGACCGGACTTGATACTCCGCCGGGAATGCCTTCCTGAGCCCTCTGCCAGAGAGAGAGCTCCCGGGCGATTCCGTTCCCATCTTTCGTCCCGTTCATGTTCATCACACACGCACCCGGCCTTTTCTGCAAAGTCATCAGCCCTTAAGCCACCTCGTTGCATCTTTTGCATGGTAGCTGATTATGATGTCTGCCCCTGCCCTCTTTATCGATGTGAGAATCTCAAGCGCTATCCTTTTTTCATCAATCCATCCTTTTTGGGCGCAGGCCTTCACCATCGAGTACTCTCCGCTCACATTGTAGGCAGCTATCGGTATGTCGAATCTCACCCTCGCCTCTCTTATTACATCGAGATAGCTGAGAGCGGGTTTGACCATCACGATGTCTGCACCCTCCTCGATGTCAGACTGAATCTCTCTCATCGCCTCTCTTGAATTGGCAGGATTCATCTGATAGCCGGTTCTGTCTCCAAAAGAGGGTCTTGACCCGGCTGCTTCCCTGAACGGGCCATAGAAGGCGGACGCAAACTTCGCTGAGTAGGACATTATCGGAGTATCAAGGAACCCATTGCCATCGAGCGCTTCCCTTATGGCCATGACTCTTCCATCCATCATGTCGGAGGGCGCCACCACATCGGCCCCGGCCTTAACCTGGGAGAGCGCCACCTTCCTGAGGAGCTCAAGCGTTTCGTCGTTAACGACCTTTCCGTCCTTCACGACCCCGCAGTGACCGTGATCGGTGTATTCGCACATGCACACATCGGTAACAAGCAGAAGGGCCGGGACTTCCTTCTTCAGAGCACGGAGTGCTTTCTGAATGATCCCGCTCTCACTGAACGCTTCGCTGCCAACTGCGTCCTTGCGAGAAGGGATTCCAAAAAGAAGGACACCGGGTATCCCAAGTTCAAACGCCTCTCTTGCTTCCTTTACGCCCTCATCAATCGAGAACCGGCAGATGCCGGGCATCTCGGGAATTTCCTCCCGCAGATGATCGCCGGGAGTGAAAAACATGGGGTAGATGAAGTGTCTTGCCGAAAGCTCAGTCTCGGTCACCAGAGTCCTTAGCTTCTCATTTTGCCGGAGACGCCGGAACCTTTTGAATGGATACATCTGGTTTCAACCTCCAGGTGAGAAGGCGCGAGGCGGCCTACCTGTTGGCACAGGCCTGCCCGCTCTTTTTGTAGTACTTCACAATTGCCCTGACAAGCCCATCGGTCGTGTAGGCGGCGGCCTGAACATGGACAGGATAGCCGAGTCTTCTCAGAGCCGCGCTCGTAATCGGCCCTATAGAGGCGACCTTGAAAGCAGGCTTAGCGCCAGCGAATTTCCCTTCAAAGATTGAAACGAAGTTCCGAACCGTGGAAGAACTCATGAAAGTCACCATATCAATCTCCCCGGCTCTCAAGTCATCAAGAATGCTGCCGCTGAATTGACCGGGGCGGACGGTCTTGTATGCATCAACGACATGCACTCGTCCACCCAGTCGTCGAAGTTCTTCCGGAAGAACATCCCTTGCTTCTCTTGCCCGCGGGATAAGAAAACTCTCGCCTTTCTCAGCGAATTTCCTGAGTCCCTTCACGACTCCTTCCGCCACATATTCACGCGGAATGTAATCAGGACATATCCCGGCGCTGATCAATGCTTCACCGGTTACATCTCCGATTGCACAGACTTTGGTGTTTCCCAGCGCTCTCAGGTCCTTTCCCTTCTCTCTCAGTCTCTCAAGGAATTTCCTCACCCCGTTGGCGCTCGTAAATATGACCCAGTCGAATTCGCCCATTCTTTCTATCGCCTTGTCAAGAGGCCTCTGGCTCGGCGGATTCTTTATCTTGATTGTCGGGAATTCAATGGCCTCGGCGCCATTTTTCCAAAGCGCAGCCGAGAGTCTTGACGCCTGTTCTCTTGTTCTTGTCACGACAATCTTCCTTCCGAAGAGCGGCCTCGTCTCAAACCAATTCAGCAGTTTTCTCATTCCAACGACTTTCCCGATGACCAGGACGCACGGAGGCTTCATTCCTTCTTTTGCTGCCAGCTTCGGGATGTTATCAAGACGGCCGACCACCACTCTCTGATTCGGCGTCGTGCCCCTTCCAATCAAGGCGCAGGGCGTCCCCGGCGCAAGTCCTCCGGAGACAAGTTTCCCGGAGATCTTGGCAAGTCTCCCGACACCCATAAGAAAGACAAGAGTGCCTCCGCCTCTTGCAAGAGACGAAAAGTCTATGGATGAGCCTGCCTTGTCGCCGGCCTCGTGGCCCGTCACAATCGAGAGGACAGAGGTGAGCTTCCTGTGCGTTAAGGGAATACCTGCGTAGGCCGGGACTGCTACTGCAGAGCTTATTCCAGGAACGACTCCAAACGGAATTCTATGACGTTTAAGGAAAAGCGCTTCCTCCCCGCCCCTTCCGAAAACAAACGGGTCACCGCCCTTCAGTCTCACCACTCGCTTCCCGGCACGCGCCTTCTTGACCAGCAATTCGTTGATTGCTTTCTGAGGGAAACTTGCCCCTCCTCCCTCCTTTCCCACGAAGATCAGTTCACACTCAGGTCTGGCGGACTTCAGGAGTTCCCGGGGAGCAAGCTGGTCATACACGATGCAATCCGCGGCTTTGATGAGAGAAAATCCATTTACTGTGATGAGCCCGGGATCACCGGGCCCACTTCCAACGAGGTAAACCTCGCCGATTCGTTTCGTCACGCCTGTAATCGCTGAACCTCACCTGCAGAAGGACCGGTCACTTCCTCTTCCGCCCCTTCACCATATCGTTGAACACTCCCTCCGCACCATCGCTAAGGAGCTTGTCTATAAGTCTCTTCGCAATTTCTGTTTCTTCTCCCCACCTCCCATACGTCTTGTCCTTGAAAAGCTCCCTCCCGTCCTTCGTCGCGACCATACCTTCCAGGGAGACCTCTTTCCCGTCAATCCTGGCAAGAGCGCCCGCAGGAATCTGGCAGCCCCCTCCGAGCTCCATCAGGAAAGCTCTCTCTGCGGAGATTTCGACTCTGGATGTTTCGTCTTCGAGAAACTTGATAAGGCAGAGCATTTCCTTATCATCTGCTCTGCACTCGACTCCAAGACAACCCTGACCAACCGCAGGAACGATGACTTCGGTTGTAAAGACCTCGGCCACCTTCTCCTGCCACCCCATTCTCTCAACGCCGGCGGCGGAGAGTACAATCCCATCAAGTTCACCGGGTTTGAGTTTGGAAAGCCTCGTATCAAGGTTTCCGCGGAGATCTACGACATCAAGGTCGGGCCTGTAGTTGAGAAGCTGTGCCCTCCGCCGCAGACTGCTGGTTCCGATCCGGGCCGAAGGCGGAAGGTCATCAAGTATCATCCCATTCGAAGAAATAAGGACATCGAAAGGCGTGCTCCTCCTCGTGACGGCGGAGAGGACGATTCCATCCGGAATCTCTATGGGAATATCCTTCAGGCTGTGGACTGCAACATCAATCTCTTTGGAAAGCAGCGCCAGGTCAATTTCCTTGACGAAGAAACCTTTTCCCTGCGAAGGGGAAAGCGGCGAATCAAGAATCTTGTCTCCCTTTGTCACAATTGATACGAACTCAACCTTCACAGAGGGATGCACCCTCTCGATTTCTTCAACTACTTCCCTGCTCTGGAGAAGGGCGAGCTGACTTTTCCTTGTGCCGAGCCTTAGTATCTTCTTTCTCACTTTTCCTCCAGAAGCGCGAGCCTTCCAAGGTAGCTCCTACGCAGATCACGAACCTTCTTACCCCGCCTCAGGGCTTGCATGCCCTCTCTTACGAATGTTCTCATTGTGCCGGCTCTTCTGTTCCCAGAAGGAATGGATTTCTTCATACGCCTTCGAATTGTCCCCATGAGATTCAGGAACTTGCCGAATTCACTTCCGTAGAGTCTCTCCAACTCTATCCTGATTTCGCGCGAAAGTGCAGGGCTTTCGCCAAAAGTCGAAACCGCAATAAGAAGGTTCCCCCGCTTCACGGTTGAGGGGACGATAAAACTTGAGAGACGAACATCATCGACCACATTGACAAGGATCGATTTTTTGCCGGCTTCACTGTGAACCAACTCATTCACGTCCCTGTCGTCGGTAGCCCCTATGGCGAGAATGGAGCCTCTCAGGTCGCCCTTCCTGAACTTTCTCATGCGAAGTACAATCCGCCCCTCTCTTGCGAGCCGCCTGATTTTCTCGGCGGGCGAAGGACTGATCACTACGACATCAGCTCCTGCTTCGAGGAGTTTGAGAATCTTTCTGGAGGCCACTTGTCCGCCTCCAATCACAATGCATCTTTTTCCCGACACATCAAGAAAGAGGGGATAATACCGGAGTGAATCTCGTTCAGTTGTCGCCATTACAGGGTCTGTTCTTTCTTTCGAAGCTACCACAGCAGCTAATGCGAAGTCAACAAAGGGGCGCCCAGATGAAAAAGCGAGGCGAGCCTACTCTACGAGGATGACATAAACGCTCTTGGCATGGTTGCAAACATCAGGTTTCACAAGATAGGTAGTGGACAATTGAGAGTATTGTTCCAGCAGGGACCTACGAGATCTGTGCCAGACCCTTCTATTTCAGTTTCACGATGCGGCGAGACTGCGTTAGCGAGCCCGCCTTGAATTGACAGATGTAAACGCCCGAAGGCACTCTCCTCCCGTTCTCGTCTCGGCCATCCCAAGATATCTGATGAAGACCCCTACTCAGACGGGAATTCACAAGCGTCCTCAGGAGCCTCCCTCTAACATCAAAAATCATGAGCTTGACATCCGTCTCGGATAGTACGCCAAAGGCAATCTCAGTTCCGCCGAGGAAAGGATTCGGTGCGAGCGGGAGCAAACCCTCTCGGGGGACAGCTTCTCCGAGACCGTCGGCAACGCTGACCGTTCTCCCCACAGTCAGAATCTGGCTGTCTATGCGAGCCTCATTAAAGTACCTGTCAAGGACCGCGTAGTCATAGTGGTAAGTCCCAGGAAATGCAAGCACACCAGCAGGACCACATCTTCCATCCCACTCTATCACTCCAGGAGGATCTCCCAATCCTGCCCAGCTCTTGACTGGCGGGTAGGAGTGAACGCTATCAGAAAAAACACTAAGCACCCAAGACATTATCCCTGTGGAATCGCTAGCGGCGAGAACAAAACTCAAAGTGTCATCTATAGTACTCCCCAAAATTCAGACAGTGGTAATTGGTGTATGATGCCTGCCATCATCCGTGAAGGAGGAATGGCAGATGAAAAGGAATCACGATGCGGCGTTCAAGGCCAAGGTTGCCCTGGAGGCGGTGAAAGGCGAGAAGACCATAGCCCAGATTGCGAGCGAGTACGGGGTGCATCCGAACCAGATCGGGCAGTGGAAGAAGCGCGTTCTTGAGGATTTGCCTTCGATCTTCTCTGACAAGCGGAAACGGGAGGAGAAGGAAGGCGTGG
>JASEGR010000022.1 GCA_030017955.1 Candidatus Eisenbacteria bacterium | reverse complement strand
GTCGGGCTCGACCCCCTAAAACCCCGAGCAGTGCACCGTTCTGGGGCAATGTCAATGTCAACTTATTTATGTTACGGTGCACTAGTTCCATTCGTTTTCTCCCGCGTCTTGGTTTCCTTGACTGCAACCATGCCCTGCGTTAGGATGAAGAGAAGTTGCCTGCAGCAGGCGTTGACGCGGTTGAATCGGCTGTGTGCCGTCCTTGTGGAGCGTCCTGGGCCTTTTCTTGCGGGGCATGCTCCATGTAAATCTCCGGTGGGCGCCATCGTCTAGTGGTTAGGACAGGTGGTTCTCAGCCATCAGACCGGGGTTCGACTCCCCGTGGCGCTACCACAACGAAAATGGGACAGGCACAATTTTCGAAGATTAGAGACGGTCCTTGTCTTCGATTCCTGTTTTCCTCGAATAGGAAAATGGTGCCTGTCCCTATTTCCCCAAATCGGTCAGCGAAATCTCGACCCAGCCTTCATTCTGATCCCATCTGAAGAGCTTCACCTTTTCAATCTTTTCTGTCTCAGAGGAGACATACTCAATCGTGGGCCTGCTGCCAATCCTCTTTGAGAAATGCACCTTTTTCTCCAGGAGCAAGGGCCTCGCTGTTCTCTCGAGCTTCATCTTTCCGGACGCGCCCTCGAAAACAATCGTCTCTACTTTTGTCCTTCCCTGGTCGAAAGACTGAACTTGCTCGTCGATCGTGCCGAATTTGTCGCGTATGTCATCCAGAAGTGAATACCATTTTTCGTCCTTCAACTTCTTTTCCCCTCCGCGTTGTACGTGAAGAAGACATAGACCTTGCGCGATTCCCCGACCGTAATCGCGCCACGCGGCCAGATTTCACATTTATCTTGAGAATATAGCACAAAGGAGAGGTTTGTCAAAGGAACGGAGGACGTCCGGCACGGCGGCTCAACGGGCTGCAGTCACATGAAAGATGGCCGGCTATTCTTTTATCGATGCCCTCAAGGCTTTCAGGATCCCATCTATCCTTATGGCATCAGCCTCCATCCTCCGGAGTTTTTCGACGGTCTTATTGTCAAACGATGACTTTTTCATCAAGAGGAGTTGGGTGTTGCCGATGATGGAAGAGAGGGGATTGTTTATTTCGTGGATGACTGCTCTTAAGGAGGCTGGAAGCGGACCGATGCTCTCTGAAACAGGTGCTTGGCTCAGATCTTCGACCATTTTGTTTCTCCTTTCGCCGTGTTCGCGCAATCGGCAGTTCCTTTTTGCTTGATCGGTCTTTTCCCGGAACTCTTTAGCCTCATTCGTTCCGGTCCGGGTTGAAATTGGAGATGGTCGGCATGAAGAAGTTCAATCTTGGAAAGGTCGGCACAATCGTTGCGCTTAGGTGGATTGAGATTCTCATTCTCATTCTGCTGGCCCTGTATTCTCACAACGGAAGCTTTGGAACAGGAATCACCATACCTGTTCTCCTGGCCGTGTTCGCGATCTCCAACATCGCCCTGAAGTTCGTCTCTAACGAGGAATTCGAGAAGCTGAAGCTCGACTACGCGGTATTCATTCTGGATATCTTGGTCATCTCAGCCGTCGTCCGTTCCTGCAATGCGGTGAAAACCGATCTCTACATCGTGTACTTCTTCGCAATCATGGCTTCGGCGCTTGGAAGAGAGGTAAAGACGAGCGTGGTAATAGGCGTCGTAGCAAGTTGCGTCTACGCTTCAGGTCTTCTCGCAAGCGATGGACTTGAGTCCGTCCTTTCTGACCCGAATCTCCTGCTCAGGATACCTCTTCTTCTGGTTGTCTCGCTTTTCACTGCCTTCCTTGCGAAGGGACACGAGGAAGAGAGGGGAAGACGGGCAAGAGCAGAACTGATCGTGAGCTTTGACAGATCGATAAGAGGGAACATGACGGAAGGTCAGTTTGCAGACCACATTTCGAGATGGGGAAATGAGGAGACCGATCTGGGCAAGATTGGAGTGGCGTTGAAGGACAGGCGAACCGGAGGAATTGAGCTTTCCCGGGGCAGCGCCGGTCTTTTCGCGGGTATCGAGAAATGGCTGGGGAGAGGGGACGTTTCGCCTTTCGAAGAGGCTGACGGAAGGATTGTGGCGCCGATTGTCTTCAAAACAGAGAGGCTCGGATTCCTTGTCAGAATGGCGTCGAGCAGGTTGCGCGATGCGGAGGGGAAAACAAAATTCCTTGCGGCCTTGGCCGATCAGATTGGCGCATCCTTGGTCAACCTCAGGTATGCCAGTGAGGCAAGAGAAAGGGCAAGGGAGCTCAGGACCCTTATGGGCGTCGCAAGAAAAATCTCATCGACCCTCGAACTCAGAGACGTAAGAGAGCTTGTCGAGAGATCGGCAGAGGCACTTGTCAAAGCAGAGGACGCAAGACTTGTGCTTGAAGGAGAAGAGCAAGATGTCAGCGGCACTCTTGCGAGCTACCTTCTCAAGGAAGTGAAGGAGTCCAGAAAGCCAGTCGTTGCAAACAGCATGAAGAGAGATGGCGGTAACGGGACGCTTACGTCACTGCTCGTTGCGCCCGTGAAATCAAGGGAAAGGCTCCGAGCATACCTTGTCGTAACCAGGGGAAGCGGCTCGAAACCGTTTGGTGGAAGGGATATCTTTCTTGCGTCAGGAATCGCCGCCCAGGCGGCGGTTGCCCTCGAGAATGCCGAACTATATGAACGCACGTTGGAGGAGGGGAGACGACTCGGAGAGGCGTGCCTGGACATTCAATTGGAAAAGAACCGATTAGAGACACTTCTTGAGAATATGGTTGAGGTTGTAATCCTGCTGGACGGTTCTGGAAGAGTCGTGAAAACGAACACGGCAGCGACCACTTTGTTTGGGAGAGAACCCGTACGGCAAGGGGCCCTGGCCAGAGAGGCTTTCTCAGGGTCCGGTGAATTGCTCCGTTTCGTTGAGGCCACGCTTTCGAAGCCGATGGTGCGGAAGGAGCGGGTGGAGCTTAACGGTTCCTTCTTCAATGTGAACGCGGTGCCTCTCGTGAGATCCGGCACCTATTCGGGAATGCTTCTTGTCTTTGACGACATCTCCGAGCTGACAAAGGCAAATGAGCTTAAGTCCGAGTTCGTCTCGCAGGTGTCGCATGAACTCAAGACACCTCTGAGCTCGATCATCGGTGCGACGACGCTTCTTGCAGGCGGAAGAGCCGGAGAAGTAACAGCTAAGCAGAAGGAGCTGCTTGGCATCGTGCGGAAGGAATCCGAAGACCTCCTTACTTTGATAAACGAGGTTCTTGATTTGAGAAAGCTGGAGAGCGGACTAGAGATGAACTTCGAGTTCAACTCGATCGGGACCATTGCGGAAGATTGCGTGCGTGGCTTAACACCTTTGGCAGAGGCCAAGGGACTCGAGCTTTCGCTGGACTGCGGTTCAGGGCTCCCGGATGTCTATTGTGACGGAATGAGGATCAGCCAGGTATTCAGGAATATTCTTGGAAATGCAATCAAGTACACACCCGGCGGCGGGAAGGTGACGTGTGATCTTTTTGTTGAACATGGTGAACACGAGGGGGCCGAGGTCAGGGTGAGAGTATCAGACACCGGGCCTGGAATACCGCCCGCAAAACGAGGGATGGTCTTTGAGAAATTCGTAAGGCTCAGGTCCCACGACCAGCCAGAGACGGCAGGCACCGGTCTCGGGCTGACCATCGCAAAGGACATCGTGACCAGACATGGAGGAAAAATTTGGTTTGAGCCGAATCCTTCGGGTGGAAGTATTTTCTGTTTTTCAATTCCTCTGGAGATGAGCAGTTCCGAAATTGCCGCAGCTGTTGAATAAGGAGAAATGTGCGCCGGAAGCCGTGCTGTGAGAGCAGGCGTCTAAGAGCCAAGGGGGGAGAAAATGTCTGGAATGAAGATCCTTGTGGTTGACGATAACCCAAGCCTCCTTGCCATTCTCAAACAGAGTTTTGCCTCGAGGAACTACGAGGTGTTCACTGCAACCAAAGGCGAAGATGCGCTGCTGATTGTCAAAGCTCAGAGGCCGGACATAGTAATCCTTGATGTGATGATGGCAGGGAAGAACGGCTTCGAAGTCTGCAGGGAAATAAAAGAGACGCCGGAACTGAGGGAGACGCCGGTGGTAATGCTAACGGCAAAGTCCCAGGAATCAGATAGGTTCTGGGGACTTGGAGCGGGGGCAGACGAGTACGTACTCAAGCCTTTCGATCCGGTTGCACTCGAGTCTCTCGTTGAAAACATTCTTGATCTGAAGAGAAAAGGCGAGATGCCCAATCCGATCACAAAACTCCCCGGCGCAGAGGCGCTGGAGAAGAACCTCGGGAAGAGGAGGGCCTCAAGGCAGCTTTACGCAGTCGCGACATTGACCTTTGATGAGGAGGCGGAGGGCGTTTTCAAGGCGAAGTATGGTGAAATGAAGTTCGCCGGAGTTCTCAGGCTTACAGCCGGCGTCATCAGGGAAGTAGTTGCCCTCTGCCAGGACAAGGATATCATGGTCGCTCACGTGGGGGATACGGGCTTCTCGAAGTTTATTCTTGTGACCCCACCCGAGATAGCGGAGAAACTCTGTCAGGGAATCGAGAGCGAATTCAAATCATCTGTTGAGTTTGAGTACGACAGGAACGACAGAAAGCAAAAGTTTGTGTCAGGGTTCGGCTCTCAAGGCGAATCGCTCAAGTTCTCGCTTCTTCAGCTCAAGACCGAAATCCGATACTCCGGAGATGGGAAGGGTTCAGGGGTCGAGGGCGAAGGCCGGCTACCTCTGCTGGAAGAGATCAGCGATAGTAAAGACTGAAGACACTGCTATTCCGTTATCTTCAAGCAGGCCTCTTCCTTCTTCCACCAGTTTCCCAAGGCCATGCCCCTTGTCCTTGGGTCTAACCAGGCCGTTCCCTCGTCCAAGAAGGGAGTCCAGAGATTTTCGGAAAGTCGGTTCAAGGACATCTCTGGACCTGCCTGCTGCACGGCCTCAGCCCCGATGTTGCGTCTGGAGACCGAATGGCCGATAATGTAAGAGTATGAGCAAGTTCATCGACAAACTTTTGTTCACTGCGGCAGAGGGCTGGCAGCTCCAAGGCGGGGTTGAAGAAATCATCTGCGGGAAGCGCTGGTCCAGCCTACAAAACCGGTGGCCTGAGAGACGTCGAAGGATGCTTCGGCGTTTTCCGGCCAGCCTTCTCTTCTTTCTTGTGTTTTGCCTGTTTCCTCCCGCCACGCGCGGAGAACCCCTTTACTACGTCGATGGAGAACTGGTCGTCAAGTTCTCAGACAGGTTCCGTGGTATCGACGCGCGGCTCAACAAAGGAGTCTGTGAGACAGGATTTTCCGAGGTCGACCAGGTACTTCACAAGGTTGGGGTTTCGAAAATCGAGAGGGAGTTCAGGAATGCGGAGTTTCTTCCAAGAGGACCCGAGGACCTTTCTCTTTACTTCAAAATCTCTTTTCCAAAGGAGAAAGGACTTCCGGTTGCCGTGGATGAACTCAGGCAAAGTAATGTCTTTGAGAAGATTGAGCCCATCGGAGTTTACGAGGTTTCAATCGTCCCCAACGACCCTCTCTTCTCAACCCAGACGGGCCTCGGGAATACTATGTACAAAGATATTGCTGGAATCTGGGGGTGGGACATCGTCAGGGGAGACACCAGCACCGTTATTGCCATCGTAGATACAGGCGTCGATTGGCTCCACCCCGACCTTTCGCCGGCGATCTGGGTCAACTGGCCTGAGATGAGCGGAACACCCGGTGCGGATGATGACGGGAACGGGTACATAGACGATATCAGAGGATGGGACTGGGTTGACAGCCTTGCAACTGCATGGCCGGGTGAGGACAGTGTGGACTCTGATAGTGACCCGATGGATTTCAACGGCCATGGAACCCACGTCGCCGGAATAGCCGCCGCAGTCACGGACAACGGCGCGGGAATTGCGGGTGCCGGCTGGGGTTCCAGAATAATGGCGCTCAGAGCCGGCTGGTCAGCTTCTTACGCTGGCAATGAAGTTGGACTAGTCAACATGTACTTCTGTGCGCAGGCGATTTACTACGCCGCTGCTATGGGAGCCGGCATAATAAACGCGAGTTGGGATTCCGGAAATGAAGGAGGGATTTCGGCTGCGGTTGACTACGCAGTTTCGAGAGGGGTTCTTGTCGTAGTCGCGGCAGGAAATCACGGCAACACTCTACAGACGTACAACTATCTTTCAACGAGAGGTGATTGTCTGGACGTTGCCGGACTGACCGAGTACGACTGCAAGACGGCCAGCTCAAACTACGGTTCATGGATCGATATTTCGGCACCGGGGCAGAACATCCGGAGCACCCTATATGACCACAACTCTTTGACTCACACTTACGGCTGGAAAAGCGGAACGTCCATGGCTACTGCATTCGTCACCGGAGTCGCCAGTCTCATAAAGTCGGCTCATCCCGGCTTGAACGGAAGCCAGATTGCAGCTCGCATAGGGGAAACGGCAGATGACCTCGGGGACCCGCAGGTTTGCCAAAGAACTGGCCTCGGCTCCGGAAGGGTCAACGCATACTCGGCTCTAAGAGTCGGAACCGGCTACTGGAAGGCTAGAACGAGAGGAATGATTGAGTCATCTCCGGCCATTTGCGATCTCGACAAGGACGGGATGCCGGAGGTCGGAATCGGCAGCAATGATTCCATGTGCTACGTTTACTCGTCATCCGGATCTCTCAAGCCGGGATGGCCGGTGGCGGTAAGCGGGATGGTGAAATCTTCCCCGTCCATCGCCGACATCGATGGTGATTCGTATCCTGACATCGTCTTCGGAACAAGCGATGGGAAGATCAACGCCCTGAACAATGCAGGAATTCCCTGCCAGGGCTGGCCCGTGACGGTCGGAGGGAGTGTCGGTGGATCGGCTGTTCTTGCGGACATCGGCACTGATTCTATTCCTGAGATTATCGTTTGTGCAGGCGAATCGGTTTACGTTTTCAACAGGGATGGGACTCTGGTCCCTGGCTGGCCTATAGGCGCGGGTAGTGTTATAGGCGGAACCCCCTCCGTTGGGGACATTGACGGGGACGGCATTCCGGAAATAGTCTTCGGTGGAAGTGACGGATTCGTTCGTGCTTTGAAGTCAAACGGGAGTTCATCTCCGGGATGGCCGCAGGCAACCTCTGATTCTGTCATCGCATCGACGTGTCTTGCCGATATCAGCCGGGATAGTCTCCTTGACATAATCGCAGTTTCGGCTGACAGCCTGGTGTATGTGTGGGACCATAACGGATCTCTCCTTCCTGGCTGGCCTCAGAGCGCGGGACGCGGGCTCTACTCGTCGCCGGCAGTCTCAGATGTGGATAGAGACGGAGACCTTGAGATCGTCGTTGGTTCTTCGGATCGCAAGCTCTACTGTTTCAGAAAGGATGGCAGCGTCTGCCAGGGCTGGCCCGTCGCTCTCGGGGGACAGATCAAGTCCTCACCTGCAATTCTTGATATCAATGGAGATGGCAAGTGCGAAATATTCGTGGGGTGCAGTGACTGGCGGCTCTATGCATTTGGGTTCGACGGTACACCTCTCAAGGGATGGCCCAAGGGCGGGAGGGGAGAAATAGTGTCCTCACCTTCAATTGCCGACCTGAACGGAGACGGCGTTGCGCAGATTGTGGCAGGTTCGCTCGACAAGGAAGTTTATGTCTATGACGCTGGCGACGGAAACTTTTCATTCTCTTGCGGCGACTGGCCGACCTTCCATCAGAACCCGGCAAGAACAGGTGTCTATCCGATCGGAGCTCCTTCCCGGGTTTCTGAGCCGAAGACCAGAGAAGGAGATTCCCGCGATCTCTCTCTGGAACTCCTTGGTGCAAATCCAAATCCATTCTCAAACGGTACGACGGTGAGGGTTCTGCTCCGTCCGGGCGCGGGACAGGATGGCGGCGCCGGAAGGAAGACGCTAATCACCATCACTATCTTTGATGTGAAAGGGAAGAGAGTAAGAATGCTGGAGGCCTCGGCGAGTGGGACTGGGATGAAGGGGATCTGGTGGGATGGAAAAGATTCAAGAGGAAGGGCGCTTCCATCCGGTGTCTATTTTATCTCAGTCGATGGCACGGAATTGCCTTCGAAGAAAACAGTGCTTCTGAGATAGCAGGGCCGACGAAGGATTGGTATATTGAAAAGGGGGTGGGTCTTCACGACCTCACCCCCTTTTTCCGCCCGGATGGAGTTACTCTCGGGTCACGGGCTACACTTAAGGACGTTCTAGCTGCGGATCATCAACGTCTGGAGAATCCCCAGGATCTCCAGGCGCCGGATACGGGCTCGCCACGATTGGACGCGACAGCCTGCTCTCATTGCCTGACCGGTCCACCGCGCTTACTCTGACATAGTAAGTGACGCCAGACAGTATTCCCGGCTCGGTGAAGTTGGTCACCGTGACTGGAGTCGTATTCAGTTTGATATAGGTCTCGTCAGTTTCCGGCGCAGGGTCATACCAGTACACATTGTAGCCAACCACATCCGATTCACTGTTTGGCGCCCAGGATACCTTCAGCTTGTCCATCCGGATGTAAGCTGCAGCTCCAGTGGGAGCGGCCGGAGCGACCAGATCTTCTGTGTCGGTAGGAGCGGGAGTTACAGGTGTATCGTTCCCGCAGCCTGCACCCATGAGAGTCACAGCGAGAAGAACGATGAGTAAAAGACCTGCCCTTGTCATAAAGAACCCTCCTTTGAATCCTGCGAACCTTCTCCGTTTCCCCATCTAGCTTCACGTAATGAGGTCATGCTAGCTAGCTTCACAGAGTAGATTTGGCAAGAACTATACCAGAGCCTGCTTGGAGAAACGGACGATTGAGCCGAATGCTACATCCCTTTTGACACTAGAGGATTGCGGTTCATCCGGGTGCGGGCTTGGCATTCAATCCCCCGGCAAAATCGTGATTAGTTGCGGCCCGTCTTAAAGCAGGATGCACACGAATCTTGCAAATTGCATGAAATTGACATCGCAAGAAGCGTGGTGCTAGGTTCTCCGGAGATGAAAGGAATGTCCCTCGAGCAAAAATGAACGGTTTCCCGACACTGATCAGAGCTGTTCGTGCGCACGCCGCGGCAACCGGAACGGCAATCCTTGCTTTTCTGGTCATGGCAACTCCTTTTCCGGCTCTTGCAGGGTACAAAAATCCGTTGGCGGGCGAGATGTTAATGACATCAACATTCGGGGAGTTCAGGGGCGATCACTACCATGCGGGTATTGACCTTTCGACAGGGGGTGTTATTGGAGAACCTGTCTTTGCAGTTGCATCGGGCAGCCTTCTCAGAGTAAGGGCCTCAGGAGTAGGATATGGGAAAGCGGTCTATGAGCGCATCGATGACGGAAGAGTGGTGGTCTACGCCCACCTTGATACGTTCTGCGACAAAGTCTCCGAGTATGTTGAGGCATACCAGGAGAGTCTCTCCGTCTACGAAGTTGACCTCTTTCCAGAGCCCGGGAAAATCAGATTCGAAGAAGGCGAGCTTATCGGAATTTCGGGGGACAGCGGCACACGTGCGCCCCATCTTCACCTGGAAATAAGAGACGAAGACATTGCCGTCAATCCTCTCACGCACGGATTCCAGGCACAGGACATGGAACCGCCTCAGATCAGTTCAATCACATTCCTGCCGCTCGACTGCGGCTCAACGGCGAATGGAGAGCATTTCCCGCTGACAGTCGGGCTTGGCTACGACACCGACAGGATGGCGTTCACGGCAAAAGACACCGTTGATCTTTGGGGGAGGTTCTCGGTGGAAGCCAGAGTGGTGGACCGAACCGGGACGTCGGCTGGCCTGCTGGCCCCGTATCAGGCTGCCCTCTGCATTGACGGGACGCAACTCTATAATCTGCGTTTTGAAGCAATTCCCTACGGAATGATGGGGGAAGTCAACACCACGTATCAAGCCGCACGCACGTCCGACTCAGTCTCTCAGAAGATTTCGTTCAGAAGGTATCCGGGAACAAGCAGCATACTGACTGAGAACGAAGAAGACGCCGGAGTGATTGTCTGCGGGATCGAGCCGGGAAAAGTTGACGGGAGCTTCTTTCTGCCTCCGGGTGAACATTGTCTGAGTCTTTGGGCAGAGGATGTTTCGCAGAACGCAAGTGAGGCCGTTGTGTCGTTTTCCGTCGCAGTGCCTGCCGGAAAAAGTCTCCAGCCAGGAGACAATCCAGGAAGGAACTGGGGACCGCTTCGAGTATCGTCCTCGGTCAGGTACTATAGGCATTGCGTCGGAATCGAAGTTCAATCGTCAAGGACTCTCAGGGCAGTCAAGTCAATCGAATTCTCCGGGCACGCTGCTGAAGCGCCTCCGATCGAATATTCTCCGACACCTGGCGGAATCGAGCTTTTTCTTGACTATGACTCGGCCATCGGAACAACGGATGTGGTCCTCCGTCTTGAAGACATCTTCGGGGAAGAAGTGATCCACTCCGTTCCCCTGAGATTCAGAATGGCTGAGAGAGGGAGAAGCGGCACGGTCTGCGACCCGGAGAGCCTTGTGAATTTTGCGTACACGGGCGGAACTTTCTACACGAGTGAGCCGGTTGCGGTTTTCAAAAATTATGTGAAGGATGAGATCAATGGACTTCGGACCGTGAGCCCCGTGTTTGGATTCAGGCCGCTTGAGATACCCTTTGACGGGAAGGGAATCTTGAGTATAAGCTTCCCGGAGACGCTGACCAGGGTTGAGCAAATAGGAATCTACGCCGTTGGGCCGGGGGGATTTGGGTATGTTGGCGGACGGATGGATGATTCCTGCCGTTGGATGAGGGCAGAGATACGCGGGTTCTCTGACTATGCTCTTCTCAGAGATAACCTACCGCCAGTTGTCCTAATAAACAAGCCAATAATCAAGGACGAAGGCAGCAGAGCATATCTCTTGCTTACAATAGGAGTGATCGAGGAGGGATCGGGAATTAGTGCTTCAGGTGTTGATGTTTTCATAGATGGAAGGAAGATAGTCAGCGAATGGGCTCCGGATAAGAACGAGATAAGAGTGAGGATGAAGAATCCAACCTTGGGGAAGAAAATGGAAGTCAGAGTCGTCGTGAGGGACAGGGCAGGGAACGAGCGAACCAGCTCTTCTCTCTTGAAAGTTGGGGAGTGAAGATGCAGCACTGCGATTTTGTTCATCTTCATAACCACACTGAGTACAGTCTGCTTGACGGTGCTCTGAGAATAGACGATGCGGTCAGAGTCGCAAAGCAATACAGAATGCCCGCGCTTGCCCTGACGGACCACGGGAACATGTTTGGCGCTGTCGAGTTCTACAACAAGGCGATCAAGGCCGGAATAAAACCGATAATCGGAATCGAAGCCTATGTTGCAAAAGGAAAGATGTCGGAAAAAGCGAAGGCAACCGCCGGTCAGAATCACCTCATACTCCTTGCGGAGAATCTCGAGGGATATCAAAACCTGATGAAACTGGCCAGCGTGGCCTATCTCGAAGGATTCTACTACTCGCCCAGGATTGACAAGGAAGTTCTCGGGAAGTATTCCGGAGGAATAATGGCCCTCTCGTCGTGCATTAAGGGGGAGATCCCGGAGCTGATCCTGAGAGGTGAAATGGAAGCTGCGACGGCGATGACATCGCTCTATTCGGACATATTCGGCAAAGGAAAGTTCTACCTTGAAGTTCAGAATCACGGAATCAAGGAGGAAGACGAGGCCATAAGAGGAATCCTTGAGATAGCCGGGCGAACCGGGCTCCCTGTTGTCGCAACAAACGATTGTCACTATCTGCGGAGAGAAGACGCCGAGGCTCACGACATACTCCTCTGTATCCAGACGGGGAAGGCGGTTGAAGACAGGTCCAGGCTCCGGTTCAACACGGAGGAGGTGTACTTCAAACCGCCGGAGGAAATGAAGGAGAGATTCAGGGAATTGCCGGAAGCTTACGGAAGGACAATCGAGGTGGCCGAGAAATGCAATCTGGAGCTTAAGTTCGGGAGGCCCCAACTTCCGATGTATCCTCTTCCCGCAAGTTACTCAACGCACGAGGACTGCCTTCGTGATGTTGCGAAGGCCGGCATGGCGATGCGTTTCCCCCAGGCGTCAGGTGAGATTGAGGAAAGAGTCGAGTTTGAACTCAAGACTATTTGTGAAATGGGGTTTGCGAGTTATTTTCTTGTCGTGAGGGACTTCATTGACAGGGCCCGCAGAGAGGGCATAGCTGTCGGTCCCGGAAGGGGCTCTGCGGCAGGCAGTCTGGTGGCGTACTGTCTGGGAATAACGGACGTGGATCCTCTGAAATTCGGACTTCTCTTTGAGAGATTTCTTAATCCAGAGAGAGTGACCATGCCCGACATCGACATCGACTTCGATGACGAGAGGCGTCCCGAGATCATAAACTATGTCATCGAGAAGTACGGGGCAGAGTCGGTTGCGCAGGTGATTACTTTTGGAACGCTGAAGGCGAGAGCCGTGGTCCGGGATGTCGGGAGGGCGCTCAGCCTGCCGTATTCGGAAGTGGACAGAATCGCAAAGCTAATCCCGTTTGACCTTGGCATCACTCTTGATGAAGCAACAGAAACAGTCCCTGCGCTCAAGGCACTCGAGGATGGGAACGACACCATGAAGAAGCTTCTGAGGTGCGCAAAGACCCTTGAGGGCCTTCCGCGGCACGCATCGACGCATGCGGCAGGTGTCGTCATTGCACCCGGGAAACTCACCGACCATGTGCCGCTCTTCAAGTCCGGTAAGGACGAAGTGACGACGCAGTATGACATGAAGTCGCTCGAGAAAATCGGACTTTTCAAGATGGATTTCCTGGGCTTGAGGACGCTCACCGTGATTGGACGGACGGTTTCTCTCGTAAGGGAGTCGCTGGGGACAGATCTTGATCTTGATGGGCTTGGTCTCAACGACAGGAAAACGTTCGAACTTCTCAAGAAAGGCAATACTGTCGGTGTGTTCCAGCTGGAAAGTCCAGGGATGCGTGATTTGCTGAGGAAGCTCCGGTGCGACTGTTTTGAGGACATTGTGGCCGTTAATGCACTCTACAGGCCTGGTCCGTTGAGCGGAGCAAAGATAGACGACTTCATTGAGAGGAAGTTGAAGAGGAAGAAAACGGTCTATGAGCATCCTCTTCTTGAACCAATTCTCAAAGATACGTACGGGGTCATCCTTTACCAGGAACAAGTGATCAGGATCGCGAACGAGCTTGCCGGTTTCAGCCTTGGCAAGGCAGACATACTCCGGTACGCGATGGGCAAGAAGCGGCAGGAAGAAATGGAGACCCAGGAAAAAGCGTTCATCGACGGGGCAAAAGGGAGAGGTATTCCTGAAGCCACTGCAAGAAGGATATTCGATCTGATGGCCCACTTCGCCGGATACGGTTTCAACAAGTCTCACGCCGTTGCTTATGCTCTTCTCTCGTACAGAACGGCTTTTCTGAAAGCCCACTATCCGGCGCAGTTCATGGCTGCCCTTTTGACGAGCGAAATGGACAGCTCAGACCGGATAATGCTCCTCATCGACGAAGCTAGGAGAATGGGAATAAAGATCCTTCCCCCTGACATAAACAGGAGTTTGGGAACGTTCACGCTCGAAGAGGGCGGGGTAAGGTTCGGGTTGGGCGCGACCAAGAACGTGGGTCTGTCATCGGTCAAGAGCATGGTCGATGCGAGGGCGAAAGATGGGAATTTCACCGGTCTCTCTGATTTCCTGAGAAGGATTGACTTGAGGTCGGCGAATAGAAGGGTTGTTGAAAGCCTGCTCTGGGCCGGCGCTTTTGACTGCTTCGGACTGGGGAGGGGCAAGCTTGAGGCACTTCTTCCCGAGGCCTACCAAAGAGCGCAGGGCAGCCAAAAGGAAGGGACAAAACTTCAGGCATCGCTGTTTGTGGAGAAGAACGGGGAAGGCGGTTCGGACGAAGTAGAGGGAGCACGGGAATGGTCAAGGGCCACTCTTCTTGCAAAGGAGAAGGAGGCGCTCGGATTCTATCTGACTGAGCACCCGCTTGCTCCATTTGAAGAAGAAATTGAGATAGCGATGACTTCGAAAATCGTATCGCTCAAAGAACTTCCCGACGGTCAGGAGGTAAGCGTCGTGGGTGTGGTGGGCGCTGTCAAGACAACAACTGACAGGAAAGGCAAGAGGATGGCCTTCCTCACGCTCGAAGATCTGACCGGGTCCATAGAGTGCATACTATTCTCTGATGTGTACGAGAAGTCCAAGAATGCGCTGGTGTCAGATTCCGTGCTTCTCGTCAGAGGGCGGACAAGCACAAGAGAAGAGGAGGAGTCAAAGCTCCTTGTCTCGGACGTGGTATCATGGGAGTCATTCAGGAAGAAACTTCTCGGCACCCTTCATATTGAAATTGTCCCGGAAGAGGTCTCAAAAGACTCCCTCTCGCGAACGCGGAAGATACTCGAAACCTATCCGGGGAATTGCGAAGTCCTCTTCCATGTTCAGATTGAAAGCGGAAACAAAGTCTCGGTGCTTGGCAAGTCGACGAAAGTCGAGATAACATCCGAGCTTCTAGAGTCATTGAGAGCTGTTCTTGGAAATGGCAGAGTGCGGCTCGGAAATGGCGGAGAACCTTCCGGCAATCCGGAGGCAAAAAGGAACAGATGAACGGCACATGGCTTGATTTCGAGAAACCGATTGTTGAGCTTGAACGGAAGATCCAGGATTTGAAGGAATTTGCCTCCGAGGAGAACATCGAGGTCAAAGAAGAAGTTATCAGACTTGAAAAAAGGGCAGAGAGACTTAAGAAAGAGATCTACTCCAAGCTCAACACGTGGCAAAGGGTACAGCTTGCCCGCCACCCCCGAAGGCCATATTCACTCGACTATATCAGGCTCATCACCAGCGATTTTGTTGAAATCCATGGTGACAGGAATTTCGCCGACGACAAGGCAATCATTACCGGCCTTGCAAGGATAGATACGACTCCAATCGTTGTCATCGGGCAGCAGAAGGGAAGAAACACGAAGGATAACCTGTACCGGAACTTCGGCATGCCGCATCCCGAGGGATACAGGAAGGCGCTGAGGGCGATGCACCTCGCTGCCAAGTTCAGGAGACCGATAGTGAGTCTCGTTGATACTCCCGGCGCGTATCCCGGTATCGGTGCTGAGGAAAGAGGTCAGAGTGAAGCCATAGCCAGAAACCTAAAGGAAATGGCCACTCTTCCGGTGCCATTCATCGCAGTTGTGATCGGAGAGGGCGGGAGCGGCGGGGCGCTGGCGATTGCAGTCGGGAATGTTGTGCTCATGCTTGAGAATGCAATCTATTCTGTTATTTCGCCCGAGGGCTGCGCTGCAATACTCTGGAGCGACAGGGCGAAAGCATCCCAGGCGGCAGAGGCAATGAAAGTCACGGCCCAGGACATCAAATCCCTGGGAGTGATCGATGAGATAATACCCGAGCCGTTGGGTGGGGCGCACAGGGATGTCGAGTGGACGGCGCTCCAGGTGAAGGGGGCGATCTTGAGGCATCTTTCACTCCTTTCCGAGCTCCCGGCTGAAGAGCTCATAAGAAGAAGATGTGCAAAATACAGGGAGATGGGTGTACATACCGATGGCCCGGAAGTATTGGAGAAGCATGCTGCGGATTAGCATTGACGATCACTTGAGGAAGGACACGCCGGCATGAAAGTCTTCATGGTATTCGGAACCCGCCCCGAAGCCATCAAGATGGCCCCTGTTGTGAGGGCGATTGATGGGGCAGACGGGCTGGATGGTGTTGTTTGCGTTACTGCACAGCACAGGGAGATGCTTGCCCAGGTGCTCAAGGTGTTTGACATTACTCCACAGTACGATCTGGATATCATGACAGAGGGGCAGGACCTTTTTGATATTACGACCAAATCATTGTCGGGATTGCGAAATATTCTGGGAATGGAGGAGCCGGAGATCGTACTTGTGCAGGGAGATACGACAACCGCCTTTGCAGCTTCCCTTGCGGCATACTACTCCAAGATAGCCGTCGGTCACGTGGAGGCAGGCTTAAGGACATACGATAAACTCAGCCCGTTTCCGGAAGAAGGGATGAGGCACCTGATAGGCGTTCTGGCAGACTATCATTTCGCCCCGACCAAGCGTGCGATGTCCAATCTTCTCAAGGAAGGAGTCTCAAAGGAAAACATCTGGCTTACCGGAAACACTGTGGTTGACGCCTTGTTTCACGTAAGAGGAAGGCAGGATGCCTCCGGTTCCGGAGCCGAGTGGGAGAGATACTTTGAAGAGAAATGGAATCTTTCTTGTCCTTCCCGCTTTGGCGATGACGGGGGCAGGCTTGTCCTGGTCACAGGACACAGAAGGGAGAGCTTTGGAGAGGGATTTGAGAATATCTGCATGGCTCTGAAGGAAATTGCCGAGCGCAGGAGGAACGTATCCATAGTCTACCCGGTCCATCTGAATCCCAATGTTCAGGGTCCTGTCAGGCGCATTCTCGGCGGACAGCCCAACATCTATCTCATAGACCCTCTGGACTATGAACCATTTGTCTACTTGATGAGCCGGTGCTACCTTGTCCTCACCGATTCCGGCGGCATTCAAGAGGAGGCGCCGTCCATTGGAAAACCAGTGCTGGTCATGAGACAGAAAACTGAGAGGCCGGAGGGCGTGGAAGCCGGCACCGTGAAACTGGTTGGCACCGACAAAGAGAAGATAGTGAAAGAAACTTTCCGGCTGTTCGATGATGCATCGCTCTACGAAAGGATGTCGACTGCAGTGAATCCTTATGGTGACGGGAGGGCGGCGGAGAGGATAGTTGAGGTTCTGGAGGAGAGGGTACTGGAGGATCTGAGATCCGGGGCCGAGAGGCCCGCCAGAGACCGGACGAAGCTCGGCGTGTGAGAATGGCGATCCGGTCCTATCAGGAGAGCTTCTCACCGGAAGCAGGTGCCTGGAAAAGAAGGAGGACAAAATTGCTCAGCAAAGACCTTCTTGACATTCTCGTTTGCCCGAAGTGTAAGGGCGATCTTGACTACAGGCGGGACGAAGGGAAACTTCTCTGCCACGGCTGCAAACTGGCCTACAGGATTGAAGACGGCATTCCGATCATGTTGATTGATGAAGCAGAAAAACTCAGCTGAGGTGAGATTCACGGACGTCATGCATCATCGCTTCCCGCTGCTTCCTTGGCCGGCCCTTGTCCTTACCCTCATTCTCCTGGGCACGGGAGACCTCGCCGGTGTGAGTTCGGCTCACGAAACCGTTACCCTTCTGAGATCCAGCCCAGACATCATTGAGTTTGAATTCAATATGGGACAAGTTCAGCAATCTCCGCTCCCGGGCGGCGGCGAGACCGTGACTATCGAGGACTGCAACAATCTCATGAGAAATGGAGAACCGGCGCTTCCCAGGAAAGAGGTGCTTCTCGGCGTGCGGGACGGAAGCTCCATCGATGTTACTTTCTCCAGGCTCGAAACAGCAGACGTCGGGGAGATTGTTTTTGAAGGTGTGAACTCTGATGCGCGCGGCCGGTTCCCGGCGGCTCCGGTTGAGCTGGCCTCAGTCTCTTCTATGAGAAATCAAAGAGTGGCCTCGATCATCATTACGCCGGTGGAATTTGATGCCGGTCGAAAGACGACGGTGCTAACGAAGAGGATGATTATTTCGGTGAGAATGAAAGGTGGAAGAGCTCCTTCTTACTCTGCGGAAAAGGAGCCGCTTGAGTCCATCTACAGCTCGGCTCTTTTGAACTACGAATCGGCAAGGGCCTGGAGGGTCCAAAGGAAAGGCCCGGCGAAAAAGGCATTCTCCACGACCGATTATTTCAACTCGTCCCAGAATTGGGTCAAACTGTACGTCGAGGAGAGCGGCCTCTACGCTGTGACGCCTTCGCTTCTGCGATCCGCGGGAGTCGATCAGGCGGCCGTCGCGGCCATTGACCCAAGCACCTTAAGGGTGTTCTCCGGATCGCTCACGATGCTCGACGAGGCAGCTCTGGACTCCGCTCTTCCTTCATGGATGGATGAATGTGCAATTCTCGGAAGCTACGATTCCGACGCATTTTTTGAGGACGACGAATATGTAGCGTTCTTTGCGCTCAGCCCTTCGGGCTGGTTGTCTGGTTTCTCGACTGCCCAAAGGTCCAGATCTTATTATGAGAACATTTATACCCGCTATTCGGTTCTGTGGCTCACCTGGGGCGGAAGCTTCACGCAGAATCCGCTGCCGAGGGCAATGACTGAGAGATCCGCGGCCGCCGGGGCGAGAAGCGCATTTGAGTCATTTCCGGAGAGAATTCACCTTGAGCAGAACCGGTTCCACGATGCAACTCTTATCCAGGACAAAACTCGTGTCGACAGGACAGTGAAGTGGGAGAAGTGGTGGTGGGAAGTGCTCCACGACACTGATCCGCCCACGTACAAGATCCTCAGGCTTCCCGGCATTGTCGCGTCAACACCGGTGAAATTCCTGGCGAGATTCTGGGGGGAGTCGAACGTTCGTTCATCTTTTTACAACACCCACTACCTGAATCTCATGTGGAATAGTCTTGCGGATACACTTGCCTCTGTGGGATGGAACGGCGGATACAAGGATCCTTCAGCGTCAGGCAGGATTGACATTGTCAGAACGATCGACCCTTCCAGCTTCAGACTTGGCGAGCTCGACACCCTGTTCATGGATATTCCGCTTATCGTTGACCCTTCGCTGCCCTCAGGGATAACAAGAGACGATCAGACTTATCTCGCATTCTTCGAATTCGACTACGAGAGGCAGTTGAAGACCGAATCCAACAGGCTGGGATTCGGTTCAACCGATTCTACCGGTAATGTCACGTATTCCGTCTCCGGTGTGACCTCGGCGAGCGGGGTGCCGCAAGTTTACGCGCTGGATGTTACGGATTGGAGGAACCCGGTGAAGCTGACCGGCATCAGAAAAAATCAGGCCGGGACCGGGTCCTATACGATCGAGATCGACGATGACATGGCCGGAAGCCCAAGGCGATATTGGATCTGTACTTTGGATGGCATGAGGTCCCCTGTGAAGGCCGAAGTTGACGATCCGCCGCTGAACGGGGCAGGCGCAACAAGATGGCTGAGGGCAGCTTCCGAAGCAGACTACATTGTCGTCGTGGGAGACAAACTGAAAAGCGGAGTCGAGCCTCTCCGTTCGCTGAGAAGCAGAAGACTCCCGGGCATCGGCTCGCCGAAGGTTGAAGTGATCACGATGTCGGACATTTACGACGAGTTCGCGTGGGGAATGGTTGATCCGACTGCGCTCCGCAACTTCCTTCGGTTCGCTTATGCAGAATGGCTGAGACAGCCTTCCTTCATAGTCTTCGTTGGTGACGCTACAAGGGACTATAAGGACTTCGAAGGGACTCACATTGAGAATCAGATCCCGACATATCAGAACGGATACGACCAATATACTTCCACTCAGTATGTGACAGACGACTGGTTCGCGCTGATGGACACAGTTCCGACTGACAATCTCCTCGATCTTGCTGTAGGGAGGGTCCCGGCAAAAGATCTGGCGGAGCTTGGAATTCTGCTGAACAAGATAATCACCTATGAGGAATCGCCCGAATCCGGGGATTGGCGAAGCAAGGTAATCCTTGTGGCCGACGACACGTGTAAGAGACAGGAGGCCGACAATCTTGCCTGGACTCACGTGCTCCAGGCCGAACGTCTGAGCATTTACCTTCCTGCTGAATTTGACCGGAAAAAGGTCTATCTGACCGAATTTCAGCAATCGCCTCTCATATATCCAGACCAACCTGTTTGCAAGTTGGATTCAAAGCCTAAGGCGAAGGAGATGCTGAAATCGCTGATCGGCAGCGGGGCGTTGATCTTCAATTTTGTCGGGCACGGCGGGGCTGACCTGCTTGCCGACGAGGACGTCTTCAGAGACATAGATGTCGGGACTTTGACCAATGGAAGGAGGCTGCACCTGTTCATATCGGCATCGTGCGCTGTTGGGAAGTTTGATGAGCCTACGACTGAGGGAATTGGTGAAGCCATTCTGAAGTTCGCAGGTGGAGGTTCTATAGCTTCATTTGCAGCCACTGACCTTGCCTTCCCAGGAGAGAACTCAGCTCTCAACACGTCCTTCTTTGATAACCTCTTTCCTTTGGAGTCATTCATGAATCCCGTTGCATTGGGTGTGGCCACCATGCTGGCGAAGAATCACCTGAGGAGCTCGATAAACAGCCAGAAGTATGTCCTTCTTGGAGATCCGGGTTTGGTGCTTTCCGCCCCTTCGAAACAGGTAACGGTCCAGGTCGCATCGGATTACGGTGACACACTCAAGGCGGGCTCAAGGGCAACGGTATCGGGCGAGGTCCTTCTGTCCGGAACCAAGGACAGCTCTTTCAACGGATTTGTGAAGGTTGAAGTACGGGACTTGGAAAGAAAGAGGGGAATCCTTCCCAACGCGACGTACACCCAAGGTGTTGACTACTATCTTGAGGGCGCGCCAATCTTCAGGGGAGAGTTCCCTGTGTCGGCCGGGAGTTTCAGCGGCAGCTTCGTAGTGCCGGTCGAGCTCACGCCGAGAACCCTGCCGAGGACGCTGGATACTCTTGTAGTCGTCAAACCTGCCAGCGGCAGGGTCAAGGCATACGTCTATGGCAGTGCCGGGGATGGCGTTGGGATAAAATTTCCGACCCAGATATCAATTGAAAAAGTGACCACCACTGATTCCATCGCTCCAACGATTGCTCTTAGATTTGAAGGGAAACCGTGGTGTGTAATTCCGGGGGCAAATGAAACGGATCGGAACCTGGGGCGCGTCCGTCCGGGATCAAAGCTGACTGTCAGGATTTCCGATGAAAGCGGGATGAACATCACCGGGTTGACCCCTTACTACACTATCCACATGAAGATTGACAACGGTGCAGCTGTTGACCTTACCGAGTCGTTTGAGTATGACGCAGGGAGCTCCACTGTGGGAAGCTTTGTCTATTCACTGCCATCGATCTCACTCGGTCCGCACACCATTTCAGTGAGAGCATCGGACAATCTGAACCACAGGAGGGAGGCCGGTGACCTCAATAACCCCATAAGGTTCGCGGTGGTGGACGTTGAGGACATCAAAACTGTGTTCAACTTCCCTAACCCATTCAGCGAGTGGACCGATATCAGCTTTGAGCTTACTCAGCCCTCAGAGGTGACTATCAAGATATTCACGGTGTCCGGGAGGCAGCTTCGAATTCTGAAGACGGCTGGAGAGATCGGTCAGAACAATGTGCGCTGGGACGGACTGGACGAGACCGGAATCAGGGTTGCAAACGGTCTCTACATATACAAGATTTCTGCCAAGGGGACGGCTTCGGGAAAGACTGCCACCTCGGTTGGCAGGGCCGTAATGATGAGGTAAGGACGGCGGCCGGCCAGCATTTTCTTGACCTACTTCCGACGTCCGGTGTAAGATAAGTAGCAGGCTGGATCAAGCATGCTGGCCGCAGGCGGTCATCGCGTGGCCTTGAGGTTGGGGGGCTGTCCTCTAGGGCTGCTCGACCGGATAGGCAGTTGAAAAGAAAGGGATCCGTATGGCAAAGATGGTGATATCGCTGCTATTTCTCGTATTCTTCATTTTCTCTTCCCAGAGCTGCCCGGGGCAGACCAGCGCAGGCGCCATTTCTCTTCAAATTGCGCCTAACGCCAGAGCTGACGGGATGGGAAGAAGTTTCGGCGCAATTGCTGACGACGCCAGTGCCGTCTGGTGGAACCCGGCAGGAATGGCTTTTTTGAAAGGGACAAACGGGTCACTGACTCACATAGCGCTTGTTCCGGACCTCGTCTCCGATGTCTATTACGAGTTCCTGAGTGCCACGACATCTCTGGGTGAATGGGGGGCGGTGGGGACCTCACTTGCATATCTCACGTACGGCAAGAACGTCGCAACCGGTCCGGGCGGTCCCGAAGATGTGATAGGGACGTTTTCACCGTTTGAATTTGCACCTTCGATCGCCTTTGCCTCAAAGTTGAGCAGCGTTCTCGGGATCGGGGTCAATCTTAAGTTCGTTCGTGTTGACCTCGCTCCGGCGTGGGCTTTGCAGGCCGGAATGGGCAAGAGGGGCGCCGGGACTACGGTGGCTGTTGACCTCGGAGCTCTGACAAGACTTCGTTCGGGAAAACTGTGTCTTGGTGCGTCATTTCAGAACCTTGGTCCGAACATAGCGTACGTTGATGAGGATCAGTCGGATCCTCTTGGGAGAAACCTTAAGGTTGGCGCGGCCTATGTATTGGGATTTGGTCCGGCGTCCAAGCTGTTGTTCACCTTTGATTTCAACAAACCTTTTGTCTATGTCGACGACCCTCCGATTTTCAACTACGGGGCCGAGTTCAATTGGAACGACTTTCTTGCGCTCAGGGCGGGCTATATAGATGAGGGACTCACTGGAAGCACGGTCGTTGGACCAACATTCGGGATTGGGATCATGTACGGGAGGCTTAGGTTCGACTATGCGAATGTTACCCAGTCCAAATTCCTCGAGAGGGCGTCCAGATACTCTCTCACGGCGAAGTTCTAGAGAATAGTGCGTTCTCATTTCCTCTTTTTGTTATCTCTGCTCCTCCTGGTTTCCTGGCAGGGAAGCTCCTTCTCTGCCGGGAGGCTCATTGCACACGACAGCTACCTTGTGCCGGCAGCGTCTCACGCGTCAATTGAGTCTCAGGGCTCGATGCGGACGGTAAGATACCGTGAGTCTGTGCTTTCCCTGAAGCATGAGTTTGCGGCACAAAGGGCTATCAAGAGGGAGGAGAAAAAAGAGGAGCAGGGGGAAGAGCAGAAGAGTAAGGAGGCAAGGACTCCGCCGAATCCTGGAGGTGCACTCTTCCTTTCCCTGGCGATGCCCGGAACAGGCGAAATCTATGCTCAGCGCTCTGTCACAGGCAGAAGTCTTGTGTTCTGGGGGGTGGAGGCCGTTGGCTGGGTTACATTCTTCTCGTTCAGGGCGAGCGGAAAGGCGGAGGAGAGAGAATATAAGCGCTTTGCCGACGAGCATTGGGACTGGGCCAGATACCGGAACACAGTGAGTACTCCCGATGACACTCTTGCCAGCGAATTCCTGGGGGAACTCTATGAGAAGGACAAAGGGGAGTTCTATGAGGAGATTGGGAAGGATAACAGGTTCATTGCCGGCTGGGATACCAGTCTGAGCAGAACCACGTATCTTTCGAGAAGAGACAAGAGCAATTCCCTCTTGAGGACGGCGAGGTATGCGACGATGGGCCTTCTTCTTAACAGAGTCGCAAGTGCGCTTGATGCATTGATCCTTGCAAAGAGGGGGATGTCCTTAAATGTGAGTGTTCATCCTGCAACCGGAGAAGGAAGGATTGCGCTCAAGAAAACTTTCTAGTCTCTTCTTCATCTTTTCTGTCTTCACGCTCGCGGGGTTTTTGTATTCTGCTGCGAGCGGGACCTCTCACCTTTGTCCTCTCCCCGGAGGGGAGAGCCCCCCTCACCTCTATCCTCTCCCCAATGGGGAGAGGATTGTTAAGGGTGGGGACGGAGCAGGCATCTATGCGGTCTCGCTTGTGAATGTGTCGCCTCAGGATGAGAGGCCGATTGCTTTCCTGGGGCCAAAAGAGGGGATGAGCCGGAATCATTCTGGAAAAGCGTCCAGAGAGAAGATTTCGATTCTCGTTTCTCTCCTTATCCCGGGCGGTGGGGAGTACATTCTCGGAGAGAAGGACAGGGCTTTTGTTTTTCTGGCCGCTGAAGGAGCAGTGTGGCTTTCATATGTCGTATATCAGGTCCAAGGGGGCATGAGAAAGGATAGCTACACTAATTTTGCATCTATGTTCGCAGGCACGAATGTCCACGGGAAGTCTGACGACTACTACAGGGCACTAGGCAAGTACTACAGAAGCGATCCGGGTCCCGGAAGTTACAATGAAGACATAAGAAGAGACGCAAGGTTCAGGTACCCCAATGACAGAGAGGCACAAGAAGAGTACTTGAGAACAAACGGCTACTTTAGAAGCGATGGCTGGGAGTGGGTGTCAGACGAGAAGATGGCCGAATATTCAACGCTGAGAACAAGCAGCGTTCGCGCATATCACAATGCAAAGCTCGTGCTCGGCGCCATGGTTCTGAACAGAATCTTCAGCGCCGTGGACGATGCCCTCATTCTTTCAAAAAAAACACGCGATCCCGGGAGGGAAGGTCCCCGGGCTTCTGTCACGTTTTCCGGGGCTCAGGGACTTTCCTTCCGCGTGTGCCTTGAGGAGCGTTTTTGAAGTGTAGTTGTTTTGTCTCTCTCCTTGCCATTGTTTTGAGTGGATGTCTCCCATCAACCGGCCGTTCCCCCTTTCTGTCAACTGCCCGCGAAAGCGGAAAAGTCCCTCAAGGGACGAGCTTTCTTTTCGATCTAGGCAGTATGTCGGGGGAAGTCAGGATTTTCGAGTCTCCCCAGGCAGTTGACGTTGACCCTGCTGGAAATCTTCTGGTTGTGGATGGAAGAGGACGGAGGGTGGAGAAGTTCGACCGGAAGGGAAACTACATCGGTGAGCTTGCGAGCGGCAGCGTTTTCTTCAGTCCAAAGGACGTGTTTTCTTCCGGAGAGCTTGGAATCTACGTTCTGGGATCAAGAGAAGGCATAATTGAGCTATATGACATGAGGGGAAGATTCTCAAAAGACATAAGTCCGGCACTTTCCTCCGAAGGACGGCCGTATTCGTTCGAGAGGATTGCGCTCGATTCCTCAGGCAGAATATACCTTACAGACAGGGCAGGGGGACGCGTGCTGCTTCTTACCACGACCGGAGAGGTTGTGAAGTCCTTCTATCCCAGCGACCTGTCAAGTGAGTTTCATCCGTCTGGTCTTGCAGTCGGAAAAGACGGGGCAGTGTTCGCCTCCGATCCGGTCAGCGGCCTGATAATCGTTTTTGATGCGATGGGCGGGACTATTCAGAGCTGGAAAACGGGAGAGGGCTCGTCGAATATTTCAGGAATTGCCGTTGACGGCTACGGGAACCTGTTTGTTGCAGACTGCGGCAGCGACAAGGTGTTAGTGTATTCCAGAGAGGGTAGGCCGGTGCTTTCCATAGGCACCCGCGGCTCAGGGCCTGGGTCCTTCAGATGTCCTATTGACGTTGCCGTTTCCAGCGACGGTATGTTGTACGTTGCCGACAAAGGGAATGACAGGATTCAGGCATTCAGGGTTGATTATGAACCATCTCAGAAGTAGCGTACTTCTGGCCGGCGTCCTGGCACTGCTCGTCTCGCCTTTGCCTGTTCGGGCACAGGAAGCCAAAGTGATTCTGGGCAAGGCCGAATCCCCGTTGTCCTACAGGCTTCCGCACGACTTCATCTTCCTTGGGAGCGAAAAGGTATATGTTCACGATTCTCTTCTGGTCAGGGGAAGAGACTACTCGGTCGACTATTCAGCCGGCATGCTGCATCTCGCGCGGCCCGTTCCCGGAGAAGACAGTCTTCTAGTCACCTATGCACATCTGCCATTCTATCTGGGGAGGGAGTACAGAAGTGAAACACAGCTGACGTCGGCCCAGGATAGTGCCGATCAGCCCCACAGAAAAAAGGAGAGCCTCAGGGAAAACAAATCCGACGAACTGTCTTCATTCTCAATTTCCGGTTCGAAAGTGATATCGCTCGAGGCCGGTTCGTCCAAAGATTTCTCTCTCAAGCAAGCTCTCGACCTTCGAGTCGGCGGAAGGGTGAACGATGTCGAAATCGCGGCAGTCCTTTCCGACAGAGATTCGCCTGCGGGTGGAAATGGATTGACCGAGGAGCTCGGCGAGCTTGACAAGATACTGGTGGAGGTGCGCTCCAGGTCTTCCTCGGTCCTGCTCGGGGATTACGACGCTTCCCGCGACGAATCCGGCTTCGGAGACTTTTCGCGCCAACTCCAGGGCGTACGAATTGCAACCCAGGTGAATTCATCCAGTCTTAACCTCTCCCTTGGCTCATCAAGGAGCGAGTTTCTCTCCAAAGAGATCTTTGGAGTGGATGGGAAGCAGGGGCCGTATTATCTGATATCAAGCAGTGAAGGCAGCCTGCGGCCCGGCTCTGAAAAGGTATTCCTGGATGGTGAGAGGATGACACGGGGAGAAGGGGCAGATTACTCGGTAGATTATTATCGGGGTGCCATTACGTTTCAGCCTCGCAGAATCATTGGAAAAGATTCAAGGATCCTGGTGGATTTCCAGCTTCAAAGAGATGGCGGAAAGAAAGGCTTCGTAGGAACTGTTCTTGAGCACGGGGAGAAGGGCGGGAAACATTTTTCTGCTGCTTTCGTGCAGGAGACGGAGCACCCTCTGACGCCGGCAAGTAGTCTTGAGAAGGGAACACTCCCCGGGGCTCAGGCCGATTCGGTTTCCGACCCTCCAGCCGCGGGCCAGTCGGCTCTCTCCCGCTCACTTCTTCAGCTTGGAGCGGAGCTTCCGGTAACGAACTCAGCGGTTTTCAACTTCGAAGGGGCGGTTTCGAGGAAGGGAACAAGGGGTGTGAACAGATATGATTCCTATGACGGGTTTGCCTTCAGGACGGGATCACATTTGAAGAAGGAAATTGGTGTTGGGACAATGAATATGGGCGAGCTCGAATGCGGCCTTTCGCTTAAGAAGGTTGAGGATTCGTTCTTACCTTTCGGCAGGGTGAACGAGGGATTCAACGAGATTTCGTGGAACGGTACGAAGGAAGAATTGTCTTCCGGGGGAGTGACTTCTCTTCTCAAACTCAATTACAGGCCGGTGAAGACCCGCGAGCTGAGTTTTGAGCGGGGAGGCCTTTCGGGCGGAAACGATTTTTCTTCGAGAAGAAATCTCTTGAGCTTCACTTCCACCGGGAATTCCACTTTTGGCGGAAGATATGAAGGTGTCATTTCGAGTTTTCCGGGACGCGCTCCCTCGGAGAGAACGACTCACGGGATGAACACGACGGTCGGCTTGGGCAAGGTGAGACCTTTCGCCTTTTACGAACGGGAAGCTTCTTCGGGGGGAAACCGGTCGCCGCGATTGAGGGAGGAGTACAGCTCCGGGGCAAACGTTAGGTTTGGAGATGTGGCATCCTTTGAGCTGAGGGGCACGAAGAAAGATGAATTCACGAAGGAAAGCCAAACCTGGAGCGGCATTTCCTCCAGAGTCACGGGGCTGTTCTCGTTTGATTCGGCTCCGACAAGGGAGCTTAAGGCATCCGGCAATATGAGCCACACGGTTTACAGAGAAACTGCGAAGAGCCGGCACTCGCTAGGACAGTTGAATGTCGGGTATGATAAGGACGGCATGTTTGAAGGAAAACTCCGTCTCGAAGGTACCAGGAACGGATTCCTCACCCTGAGGCGGGATTTGGTGTTTGTCGGAGTGGGAAAGGGGAACTTCGACGTAAATGGAAACCCGGTTCCGGGCGGCGACTACGAACTGAGCCAGAGCCGGAGTGATGACAGCACAGTCGTCACATCTGTGAGGATGGCTCTCAATACTGATTTTTCTCCATTCAGGTGTCGCGACAAGAACACGGCCTCGTGGCTGTCCAATATTTTCTGGCGAAACAGCATCGAAACAATCAGACAGGGAAGCATGTCGGTTTTCCAGATTGGCGGCTATGATGGGGTTCTTTCTGGAGAGACGAGAGTCAACGAGGAGATCGAATTTGCGCCGGGAAAGACTGGCTCATTCGCAGTTTCATTCTCAGGCAGGGAGGCGTTGAGCTGTATCTCGGGAGAAAATGAGGTTGAGAGGGAGGATAAGTACGGCTTCTCAGTCGGAGTTCTGCGCTCCAAAGCCAGGAGGGGCGACATCAGGTACTCGAGCTCCTCGTACCGGATGTATCTCGCGGGCGCATCGAGGAAAAACCTCGTCTCACGCACGGAGAGGACTGTCGGATCGGAATTCTCATCGGCTCTGTCGTCCAGGACGGTCGCCAGGATTCAGTCTCAGGTCGGGTCGGTCCAGGACGCAGGATGGGATTCGAGCAGGCGAAGGATTCAGGTCACACCGAGCCTCGTGTATTCGGATCCGGGAAAGGTGAGGATAGAAGGCAGGGCGGGATATGGGAATTATGGGACGAGCTTGTCCGACACGGGAGGCAGGTTCTCTTATCTTCTGCTCATCGAGTCTAGAATGGGTTCTTCGACAATGGTCTCCCTCTCTCTTGACGGCAAGATGCGAAAGGGAGAGCCTGTTCAGCACACGGGCCGTATGGAAGTGAGGGCGTTCTTCTAGTGAAACTGGGATTTTTTGCATTGATATTCGTTGTCATCGGAATGCCGGGAGTTTCCTATGCCCAGGACATTGCCCTGAGGGGCGGGAGCGCGTTTCCGAAAGATGAGATACTCAGAGTCCTTGCCCTGAATCCGACCGGCCCTTACTCAGAAGCGGAACTCGATTCGGGAAGGGAACGGCTCGTTCAATTCTGCAAGCGGAAAGGATATTGGGATGCGAATGCAGTGATCTTTCTGGAAGGCGAGAACTTCCTCTTGAGGATCGATGAGGGCGAGCCGGTCAGGTTCGAGAAAGTATCCTTTCTTGGAGAGATGGAGGTGCGTGAAAAGGAGCTGGCGGACTCCTTTCCGCTGAGGAAAGGTGATGTTCTTGACGCGGACAAGGTCGAGAGCGCCCTGAGAGAAACAGTATCGTTCCTCAATGAGAGAGGCTTCCTGAATGCGACAGTCAGGCCTTCCGATTTCATAGTTAATGGAAAGAAGGTTCAGTTCACGGTTGGAGTGAAAGAGGGATCCGTTTTTCACGTCGGAGAGGTGACGTTTTCGGCCAAGGCGTCTCCCAGGACTTCGTTCCTGCGCAGGGAATTTGGAGTGAAGCATGGCGCCATATTCTCCTACTCAAAACTCAGGCAGGCGGAAGAGAAGTTTTCCAGGAACGAACTCTACGTTCAGAGCGGTCCGTCAGTGGTGAACCTTTCGAAAAACGGACCTTATGCTGATATATTCGTTCCGGTTGCCGAGAAGCCGGCAGGGGCCTTTTCAGGCGGCATTGCCTTCAGGAGGGCGAGTGAGCGGCCCAGCGGCTACCTGAATCTCTTCCTTGGAAACATAGCCGGAACCGGGAGGAAGCTCAGGGCTGGCTGGAAAGGGAACAGTTACAGCGGCAATGAGCTTTCACTTAGCTATGTCGAACCCTGGCTTTTGGGTTTTCCCTTCTCGGGAAAGCTGGGTCTGACCGAACGCGCTATCGGCCAGGAATTTTCCAGGATCACCTTCTCTCTTGGTGTTGAGACCGCGTTTTCATACCGCACGAAATGCGCCGTTTCGGTCGAGAAAGAGAAGACGGTTCTGGGCGAATTGACCGGAAGGAAAAATGAGGCAATCTCCGTGATTTCTGAAGCAGCGGTGGATAGAAGGGATTCTCCTCTTTCGCCCCGCTCCGGATTTCTGGCGGCTTTCCATTTGTCCTCAAGCGAGAAGAGGGAGCTGGGACTGGTAAGACCATCCCCGGACACGTGGCAGATGAGAGCAGTGGATACGAACTTAGAGTACAACGTCAGACTTGGAATGAAACCCACTCTCTGTTCACGAGTTAGATATCTTGGGGTATCTTCAAACGGCTCGCTCCTGGCGTATGACCTTCCCTCCGTTGGCGGTGCGAAGAGTCTTAGGGGTTACAGGGAAGACCAGTTCAGGGTCAGGCAGGGGCTTGTGGCGTCTCTCGAACTGCGGTTTTTCAGCGGGAAAGATGGGAACCGGACCTTCGTATTCGTCGATTCGGGACTTCTGGAACGAGGTTCGGACGACAGAGTGCTTCGCGAGGTCGGCTACGGAGCCGGAATAAGGGCAAACTCGGGACTGGGCGCCATCGGACTTGATCTCGGATTCGAGAACGGGAGGCCCATCTCAGAGGCAAAGATTCATTTCACCGTTCAGGAGACTTTCTGACCGGTTCAGACCTCGGAGGTGGCAAGTGAATTCCGACCGGGAGCGCGTAACGAGTACCGCCTCGCAGACCGCCACACGAATGGCATGCGGAGTTGGGTGGCGAATGAGTCTTTGCTGGCTCCGCTTCGGAATGACCCATCTAATGGGTCGCCAGGCGGGGAATCCTTACCCCTCCCAGCCTCTGAAGGGCTGGGTATCCCCACCTTGCTCCCCAAGATGGGTTCCCATCCCTCCCGCGAAAGCCAGCTCACGGCTCATCGCCACCGTAATTGCTGGGTTGAGGTCGTGCGGTCACCAACCACTTCTCCGAAATGGCGGAGGCGGAGTATGTTCTTATGACATCTGAAGAAGCGAAGAAGAGAATCAACGAACTCCGGACTGTGATAAGACGTCACGACAAGAAGTACTATGTGGATGACGACCCGGAGATCTCAGACTATGAGTACGATAAGCTCATGCGGGAGCTCATAGATCTTGAAAAATCATTCCCTCAGCTTGTGACGCAGGATTCGCCCACTCAGCGCGTAGGAGGCGAACCTATCCAGGGATTTGTGACCATAAAACACACTCTTCCGATGCTCAGCCTCGCAAACACTTATTCGGAGCATGAGCTCAGAGAGTTTGATGAAAGAACTAGAAAACTCGCCGGCCGGGGGGACATCGAGTATGTAGTTGAGCTCAAAATTGATGGGGTTGCCGTAAACCTCAGGTATGAGCAAGGTGTCCTGAAACTCGGTACGACCAGAGGGGACGGTTTCTCGGGGGATGATGTCACCGGGAATCTGCGGACTGTCCGCTCGGTCCCTCTGAGGATAGGAGACGGCAGGGAAGCTCCCGAGCTTGTCGAGGTGCGCGGCGAAATATATTTCCCGAAGAAAGAGTTTGTGGAGCTCAACAGGAAGAGGGAAGAAGAGGGGGAGAAGCTCTTCGCAAACCCTAGAAATGCGGCCGCAGGATCACTCAAGCTTCTTGATCCAAGGCTTGTCGGGGAGAGACCGCTCCGGCTCTATGTCTATCTTCTTGTGAACGCGCTTGAGCTTGGGATCGATACGCAGATCGATGCGCTCGCCTTCATGAAAGGTCTCGGATTGAGGGTGAATCCCAACGTCAAGCTGGCAAACGGGATTGATGAGGTAGTCGAGTACTCGAGAAAGTGGGAGGAGGCGAGAACCCGTCTTGACTACGAGATAGACGGGATGGTGATAAAGGTTAACTCGCTTGCCCTGCAGAAAGAGCTCGGTGAGACTGCGAAAAGCCCGCGCTGGGGGATTGCATACAAGTTCACTACGAAGGAAGCGACTACGAGGCTCACCGACATAATCGTCCAGGTGGGAAGAACCGGTGCCATCACGCCGGTCGCCGTGCTCGAGCCGGTCGAGCTTCTCGGAACGACTATTACGAGAGCGACGCTGCACAACGAGGATGAGATAAAGAGGAAGGACATCAGGAAAGGGGATTGGGTGGTGATTGAAAAAGGGGGAGAAGTCATTCCCAAAGTGGTCCGTGCCCTGAAGAACAGGAGAACCGGTAAGGAAGAGCCCTTCAGCATGCCCCAGAGTTGTCCTTCGTGCGGTTCAGAAGTCGTAAGGTCTGAAGAGGAAGTTGCGGTGAGGTGTGAGAACGTGGCGTGCCCGGGGCAGCTCCAAAGACGGATAGAGCACTTCGCAAGCAGGCAGGCCATGGACATCGAAGGACTTGGTGAATCGACCGTTTTTCTTCTTATTTCCGAAGAACTTCTTAAGGACTACGGAGACATTTACTACCTGAAAAAGGATAAGCTGAAGGAGCTGGAGAAAAAGGGAGAGAAATCTGCGGACAATCTCCTCAAAGCCATTGAGGACAGCACGAATGCGTCTCTTGCAAGACTCGTCTTTGCTCTTGGAATCAGGCATGTCGGGTGGAGCGCGGCGAGGGACATTGCCGGAGAGTTCGATTCGATTGATGCCATTTCCAAAGCCGAGACTTCGGATCTCATGAAAGTGCCCGGTGTCGGACTTGAGATTGCCGGCAGCATCGTTCGATTCTTCGGAGATCCCAGGACAAAAAGAGTGATTGAGAAGCTCAGGAAAGCCGGCGTCAGGATGGAAGAGAAGACAGAAAGAAGGAAGACTCCTCTTTCCGGAAAGACGTTCGTGCTTACGGGCACGCTTAAATCCTTCACCAGAGAAGAGGCAGCGGAAAAAATCGTCTCCCTGGGCGGCAGGGTCTCGTCCTCCGTAGGCAAGAAGACAGACTTCGTCGTTGCCGGAGAATCCCCCGGTTCGAAATACTCAAAGGCCGCAGAGCTTGGGATAAAGATCATGAGCGAGGAGGAATTCAAGAAACTCTCCTCTCATTGACCTGAGATGAGCGTGTTGATAATATCTTTATCCGCAGGAGGTCGTTGAGAAAGGGGTTGTGGAAGATCATGACTCAAATAGAAAAGGCAAGAGAGGGGATTCTTACAGACGAAGTGCTGAGGGTCTCGGATGAGGAAGGCCAGGACGCCTCCACGCTTGTCAAGAAGGTTGCATCCGGGAAGGTTGTGATTCTCAAGAACAGGATGCGGGATGGAATGAAACCGGTCGGAATCGGCGGCGGCCTCAAGGTGAAAGTCAATGCGAATATCGGGACCTCGTCCGACGCCTCTTCTCTTGAGGAAGAACAGGAGAAACTCCGTGCCGCACTCAGCGCAAAGGCAGACACGATAATGGATCTGAGCACTGGCGGGGACCTTGGATACATAAGAAGGGAGCTTCTGAAGAAATGTCCTGTCCCGCTGGGCACCGTTCCCATTTACGAAGTTGCCGTCGAGAAAGTGAAGAATGGAAGCTCGATAGTGAAGATGTCCGGAGATGAGATTCTAGACACTATCGAGAGACAGGCAAAAGAGGGAGTGGATTTTGTAACGGTTCACTGCGGAGTGAATCTTCAGACCATGGAGAAAACGCGTTCGGCCAGGAGGGTGGCTGACGTTGTGAGCAGGGGCGGCGCTTTTCTCCTGGAATGGATGTTCTTCAACAAGAAGGAAAATCCGCTCTACGAGAGATACGACGAATTACTCCAGATTGCCAGGGAGTATGAGCTGACACTGAGCCTCGGCGATGGTCTGAGGCCCGGGGCGATAGCAGACGCAACAGATACTGCGCAGGTAGGCGAGCTGCTCGTCATCGCGGAACTGGTAAGAAGGGCAAGGTCGAAGGGTGTTCAGACAATGGTCGAGGGGCCTGGCCATGTTCCGCTTGATGAGATAGAAGCCAACGTCCGCCTGGAAAAGGAACTTTGTGATGAGGCGCCTTTCTATGTGCTCGGGCCTCTTGTCACTGATGTGTGTCCCGGCTATGACCATATTGTCAGCGCTATCGGCGGCGCACTGGCCGCATATCACGGGGCAGACTTCCTCTGTTATGTAACCCCTGCAGAACACCTGAAGCTCCCGGATGCGGACGACGTCAGGGATGGAGTAATAGCGTCAAGAATAGCAGCCCATGCCGCAGACGTCGCCAGGAGGAATCCTGCGGCGATCGAGTGGGACATGGAGATGTCGAAGGCCAGGAAGAATCTTGACTGGGAAAAAGAGTTTACTCTTTCGATTGACCCGGAAAAGGCCCGAAGACTGCGCGGCTCAAGGCCGCCCAAGAATCCTGAACTCTGCACGATGTGCGGGCAGTTCTGCGCCATGAAGCAAGTGGAACCTGTCCTTGGGAAAAAGGGAGAGCTGAAATCTTACGGCAAGGCCCACGCACCCAAGAAATGATATTCAGGCCTGAACTTTTCTTTTGCCAGACTGCAGAATCTGTACGAATGTGTCCCTCATGAAATCTTGCGGCGGAAGGGTCAAAGGCGGGAATCACCCAACCTTCGAGGATGAAGTCAGGCAATTATTCTCCAAGAACGGCCCAATCTCGGAAAGCTTTCCTTCTTATGAAATCCGTCCTGAACAGATCGAGTATGCCACTGAGGTGGCAAACCTTCTTGCCGAAGAAGGCATTCTCGTTGTCGAAGCCGGGACCGGAGTTGGAAAATCCATTGCCTATCTGATCCCATCGATATCCTGGGCAGCCAGAAACGGCAAGCGTGTGACGGTTTCGACCCACACGAGGAACCTCCAGAACCAGCTGATAATCTCCGACATTCCTCTCGCCAGAAAAGCTCTCAGTACAAGCGTGTCGTATTTCTCTCTGAAGGGAAAGGCAAATTACCTCTGTCTGAGGAGATGGGAGGAGGTCAGGGAAGGTTCTCTTTCTCTGGATGCAAGGGACAGTGAAGCTGTCGCCTGCGTTGAGGAGTGGCTTGGGAACGTCGCCGTGAATGAGGCACCCGACCTTTCCTACCCCGGAGCAGGGAACTCGGCTTTGTGGTCAATGGTCTGTGCCGAAGGCCTTAACTGCAATGAAGAGGAATGCGATTTGAGAGAAAATTGCATACTGATGAAGGCCAGAAGAAGAGCTTTTCAGGCAACCGTGCTCGTCGTTAACCATTCGCTTCTCGTGAGGGATTTTGCCCTTGGAGGGGGCTATCTGCCCGAAAGAGATTTCCTGATAATTGATGAGGCGCACAACATTGAGAAAGTCGTCACTGAGGAGCTTTCGGTCTCTCTCGGCAGGGACGAGCTGAGAAACCTTGTCATAAGGAGCATGGGAAAAGGAAGAAGCGGCGGAATGATCAGGAGGATCAAGAAACGCCTGCGCTTCGGCAGAGGCAGAAAGGGGAAGGGAGGGGCCCTGGAGAATATTTCAAGTTCGCTTTTTTCCTTTTCCGAAGCCCTGGATGTGGAACTTGAACAGATTGAGACAACCTTCATTCCAAATTTCGAGCTGGAGAGAAGGGTGAGATATGACGAATCGCTTTTCTCTCCGGGAGGAAAAGACACGGTAGTGGGAATGGCAAACATGTTTGCTCCAGTTTCAGCAAGTTTTCAGGAGTGTGAAAAACTCATTGAGGGAATGGACGAACATTTTGCCGCCCGAGCCCCTCTTCTTGAACTCAGAGCGCTCCAATTCCAATGGAGCACTATATTTGAGAACTTTCTGTTTCTGTCAGATCCGTCCAGGCCTGAGTACGTGTACTGGGCAGAGTGTCAGAGGGGAGGAACACTTGCACTCAGGGCCTCTCCATTGAGTGTCTCTGAGAAAACCCGCATGCTCTTCTCCGGGACGGCTCCGAGGAGTCTTCTCACATCCGCGACCATGACCGTGGAAGGAAGTTTTGACTACTTCACGGCGAAAGTTGGACTTGGCGGAGGAGAGACAGGGAAGACCGTGCTTCTCGGGTCACCGTTTGATTACGAAAAAAATGTTTTCTTTGGCACGGCCAGTGATTTTCCTGTGCCGGGTGAGAACGACGGAATCGAGGCTGCCATAAGAAGCCTGGGAAATCTTCTTTCAGATTTGCAGAGGAATGCGCTTGTTCTTTTTACGTCCCACGATTCGCTGAGAAGATGCTATTCTCTTCTAAAGCATTCCTTGGACCGCGAGGGAATTCAGGTTGTGGGCCAGGGAATCGACGGGACCGCGTCCGAGATTGGCATGCTCTTTCGGGACAGCGGGCCAAGGGTCCTCCTCGGGACATCGAGCTTGTGGGAAGGCGTGGATTTTCCAGGAGAGGAACTTGAGCTGCTCGTAATAGCGAGACTCCCATTCCCGGTCCCCAAGGATCCTCTTGTGGAGGCAAGATGCGAGAGGCTGATTTCTTCGGGATTCGATCCTTTCCTGAGTCTCTCACTGCCGGAGGCAGTCACAAGGTTCAGACAGGGATTTGGAAGACTGATCAGAAGGAAGGGAGACAGGGGGGCTTGCATCGTGCTTGATCCGAGGATAACTACGAAAGCATACGGAAGAGCTTTTGTATCATCGGTCCCATCAGAGCTCAGAGTGTTCAGAAGAAAAGAGGATCTCTTTGACAATGTGAGGGACTGGTTTTCGTGAGACCAGAAGGAAAGGGTGCTGGAGATGGATAAGGCGATCGGGAAGACCGTACGGGCTCCAAGGGGCACCATCCTTTCATGCAAGGGATGGCATCAGGAGGCCGCGTTGAGAATGTTGATGAATAACCTTGATCCTGATGTTGCCGAGAAACCGTCTGAGTTAATCGTATACGGCGGAACCGGAAAGGCGGCACGGAATTGGGAGTGCTTTGAGAAAATCGTTGACTCGTTGAGAAGGCTGGAGGGAGACGAAACCTTGGTTGTCCAATCCGGGAAAGCCGTCGGCGTATTCAAGACTCACGGCGAGGCCCCAAGAGTTCTCATCTCAAACGCAATGATTGTCCCGGCATGGGCAACGAAGGAGAACTTCTGGGAGCTTGAAGCCCGTGGTCTGACAATGTACGGCCAGATGACGGCTGGAAGCTGGATCTACATAGGGACTCAGGGAATTCTTCAGGGGACGTATGAGACCCTTGCAGAGCTTTCGAGGCAGCACTTTGGCGGCAGTCTTGCTGGAAAGATCGTTCTTACGGCGGGCCTCGGTGGAATGGGGGGCGCTCAGCCGCTCGCGATAACGATGAACGAGGGAATATGTCTTGCCGTTGAGGTTGACCCTGAGAAGATAAGGAGAAGGCTCAGGACAGGATACTGCGAGAGAATGACGGAGAAGATGGATGAGGCCTTGAGTCTTGTTGAGGAGGCAAGGACGAAGAAGATTCCACTGTCTGTGGCGCTCCTGGGGAACGCGTCGGAAGTCCATCCTGAATTGCTGAGGAGAGGATTCCGCCCGGATGTTGTTACGGACCAGACCTCTGCACATGATGCACTGTTTGGGTACGTTCCCGGCGGCATGACTCTGGAAGAGGCTCTTTCTCTCAGAGTTGCGAAGCCCGCTGAGTATGTAAAGCGTGCGATGGAGTCAATGGCAGTTCATATGCGAGCGATCCTCGACTTCAAAAAAAGCGGCACAGTTGCCTTTGATTATGGGAATAATCTCAGGGGGCAGGCGATGGAAGCAGGAGTCACGGACGCCTTCAGCGTTCCCGGATTCGTCCCGCAGTACATAAGACCGCTTTTCTGCAGCGGCAAGGGGCCTTTCCGGTGGGCCGCCCTGTCCGGAGATCCGGAGGACCTGTGGAAGACAGACGATGCGCTTCTTGAGGAGTTTCCGAGGAATGAGGCGCTCTCGAGGTGGATAAGGCTCGCAAGGGAGAGAGTGAAATTTCAAGGACTCCCCGCCAGAATCTGCTGGCTTGGGCTTGGGGAGAGAGCTCAGTTTGGATTGAGACTGAACAGGATGATGAAAAAAGGCGAGATCACAGCGCCGATCGTCATAGGAAGAGATCATCTCGACTCGGGTTCAGTTGCCTCCCCAAACAGGGAGACCGAGGGCATGAAGGATGGGAGCGATGCAATTGCCGACTGGCCCATACTGAATGCTCTCCTTAACGCGGTTTCCGGGGCGTCCTGGGTTTCTGTTCATCACGGAGGGGGAGTCGGGATAGGAAACTCGATTCATGCAGGCATGGTCATCGTTGCCGACGGCGCAGAATCAACCGATGCACGGCTTGCCCGGGTCCTCACAAACGATCCGGGACTCGGAGTCGCACGGCACGCCGACGCCGGTTATGAGGAGGCCGTGAACTGCGCCAGAGAGAAAAATGTCAAGCTTCCGCACTTTTGACCATCGCGACCGCCGCAGGAAATTTTGGAGCGCGGCGGCCGGAGAGATGACAAGGCTGCCATATGTCAAGGGCACCGAGCGATCGCTGACTTATCAGGAGGAAGATTGGCCGGGAACCGAAAACGCATCGAAGCCGACACCGTGATCTCGGAGGCAAAGGAGCTTCTCACGCTATCAGCGAAGAACGGTTCCGGTGAGCTTGGGTTAATACGGACCGGCACCGTTGCCGGGAAAAACGGCAATATAGTTGCAGTCGGAGAAAGCAGCCTGCTCGACAACGAGATCCTGCTCTCGAAGAAAGGGAAGTGGATCGACGCGAAAGGGAAGCTGGTGATGCCTGGGTTCGTCGATTGCCACACGCATGCGCTTTTTGCCGGATCGCGGGAAAAAGAGTTTTCGATGAGATTGCGCGGCGCGAGCTACATGGAAATCAGAGAGAAGGGATACGGAATAAGGGAAAGTGTAAGGCAATTCAAAAATGCTTCCGATAATGAAATCAGGACATCAACATTGAAGAGACTTGAGAGGATGCTCATCCATGGAACGACATCGGTTGAGATAAAGAGTGGATACGGACTCTCCTTTGATGACGAGCTAAGGGCTCTGAGGCTGATACGGGAGGTCGGTGAGCTCTCAATCATCACCGTCGTAGCGACTTTCCTTGGAGCACACGATGTGCCGCAGGACTTTGAAGGAAGAACGGGGTCGTATGTCGAGCTTATCACGCAAGATCTCATCCCTGAAGTGGCAAAGAGAGGACTGGCGCAATTCTGCGACGTCTTCTGCGAAGAAGGCGTTTTCTCCGTAGATGAGTCAAGGACTGTGCTTCTGGAAGGGATACGGCACAATCTCAAGCCGAAGCTTCATGCGGACGAGTTTTCGGACTCGGGCGGTGCTCTTCTCGCTGCAGAAGTAAGTGCAGTGTCGGCAGACCATCTTATGTGCACAGGAAGAGCTGGGATGGAGAAACTTCTGAGCGCGGGTGTAATTCCGGTTCTTCTGCCGGCATGCTCTTTCAGTCTCGGCAAGGGGAAGTATGCAAACGGCAGAGAGATGGCTGATATCGGTCTTCCGGTGGCTCTTGCGACTGACTTGAATCCCGGCAGTTCGATGTGCGAATCCATGCAGATGGTTATCTCCCTTGCATGTGTCGGGGTCGGTCTCACACCGGAGGAGGCAATCGTTGGGGCGACCAGGAACGCCGGCCATGCCGCAGGACTGGGGCGGGAAGTAGGAACACTCGAGCCAGGGAAGAAGTTTGACTGCATCATTCTTGACGTTCCTTCGTTTGAGTACATCCCTTATCACTTTGGCGGCAATCATGTAATTCATACGATAAAAGACGGTAAGGTTGTTGCTTCGTATGGAAGATTGGAAAAAGGAGAGGGGGCACATGAGAAGGCTCGTTGAGTGCATTCCGAACTTCAGTGAGGGAAAGAGAAAGGAAGTCATAGACTCGATCGCCCGCGAGATTCTGGCCGTGCGCGGGGTTAAACTCCTTGATAAGGAGATGAACGGCGACCACAACCGCGCGGTGATGACATTTGTCGGTCAACCCGAGGAAGTGAGAGAAGCGGCATTCAGGGCAGTCAAGACGGCGACAGAGCTCATAGATCTCAGAACCCACAAAGGCGAACATCCGAGAATGGGCGCAACCGACGTGCTTCCCTTTGTCCCGATAAAGGGCGTCTCCATTGACGAGTGTGTCTCGCTGGCAAAAGAAGTTGGCGGAAGAATCGGGGAGGAGCTTGGTGTTCCGGTCTTTCTTTATGAATTGGCTGCCACGAGGCCTGAAAGGGAGAATCTGGCGGATGTAAGAAGCGGAGAGTTCGAAGGCTTGAGTCTTGAGTTGGGCAAGAATCCTTTGAGGAAGCCCGACTTCGGCCCGGATAGCATTCATCCGACCGCGGGAGCACTCGCCGTTGGAGTGAGGAGGCCGCTTCTGGCATTCAACGTGAATCTCGGAACGCCGGATATCTCCGTCGCGCAGAAGATTGCAAAGGCAGTGAGGTTCAGAGACGGAGGCCTCAAATACGTGAAAGCGCTCGGTTTTGAACTGAAGGAAAGAGGCATAGTCCAGGTTTCGATGAACCTCGTGAATACGTGGGGGACTCCGATTCAGAGAGTCATGGCTATTGTCCGTTCGGAGGCTGAGAGATACGGTGTGCCGGTCGTCGGCACTGAAATCGTCGGACTTGTTCATTTGGACCCGCTCCTTGACGTTGTCCAGCATCACCTCTCACTGGAGAGCTTCTCGAGAAAGCAGATAGTTGATGAGAGGGTTGCCGAGCTTATGGAAGACGTGCCTGGCGCGGTAAGAGACTTTGTGGACAACGTGTCATCCGGCACGCCCACGCCCGGAGGCGGGGCGGTGTCGGCGCTGAGCGGATCTCTTTCATGCGCCCTTCTCATCATGGCCGCTAACCTCACAATCGGAAAGAAGAAATACGAGGCCAATTGGGAGGAGTTAAGGGGTTTGAGGGATGAGCTTGAAAAGCTCAAATCCCGATTCATTGACCTGGTTGATGAAGATTCCAAAGCTTACGAGGATCTCGTTGATGAAAGAAAGAGGGCAAAAGCAACGCCGGGAACCGAGGCAGATGCGAGAATTCGTGAGGCGACTCTGAATGCCGCGAGAGTTCCGCTTGAGACAGCAAGACTCTCTGGAAAGGTCCTCTCTATTGCCGAGAGAGTAGCCTACACCGGCAATCCAAACCTGGCCAGTGACATCGGGGTTGCGTGTGAGCTCGCCATCACCGCATTCAAAGGCGGCAGACTAAATGTATTGATAAACATTGCCGATGTTACAGGAGGGGATGTGGAGAAAATGATTGACGAGCTCAAGCGCCTGGAAGAAGGCTCCAGGGCAAGTCTCAAGATCGCAGTCGGGAAAGTCGAATCACTTGTGTCGAAGGAGAGTCTGAGCGGAAAAGCAAGCTCCTAGTGTGCGGTCCCAGAAATAACTTTACGAAATGCAGGGCGTTTCATAAGGCACACTGCCAGGG
>JASEGR010000021.1 GCA_030017955.1 Candidatus Eisenbacteria bacterium | reverse complement strand
GTAACTTGTGGCACTCGATACCATGTTCATGTAAGTTTATGCATAAAGCAGGCTAACGGACTCATAACATCATATAACCAACGATAACTGGACGAGGCCTCAATGACCGCCTTGAAAGGACGAATACTCCTGAAATACTCCCGGATAGCCTCCTCCTCCATACACAAAAAACTCCTGGTCTCAACCAGCTGCCCATCATCACCAAGAACCGTAACTACAACAGACCGCTTGTGTAAATCTACACCAACATAATGCATGGGACCCTCCTTGCCTGGTAAGAACCGGGTAACTACTTACGCAAAGCTTTCCCTGATCTTATCAGCAAGGACCCCATGCAAACACGGTTATCGTCTCACATCACTCAATTCTAGGCACTCAAACGTTCGCCAACCTGCGCCATATTTCGTAATCACCGACCCGGAGTGAGCGTTTCGCTGGCTGTGCTCCGACCCGGGCCGAGCCCCAACCGAATTAGGTGATATGTGCCCGAATTCAATCCTTCTCCAACCAAAGTCAATAAGTCCCCCTAACTGGGCAGGCTAACAAAAAGACTTGACAGCTAACCGGCGCGTCCGTAGAATGGTTGCAGAGTTTCTAAACTATAATATCTGATAACAATTGGAGCCGTATGAACAGACAACTCTATAATCTACACGCCGAAATCTGCAAGACCCTATCGAACCCGAAGCGCCTTGAAATGCTGAACATACTACGGGGGAAGCAAATGAGCGTAGGCGATATCGCCAAGAAGATGTCAATCTCAAAAGCCAACGTTTCACAGCATCTTTCTCTAATGAAGAAAGCAGGAATCCTAGTCTCGCGGCGTCACGGTGTGAACATTTACTACCGCATCTCCAATCCGAAGGTCATCAAGGCGTGCGACCTAATGCGTGAAGTGCTGGTCGAACATCATTCTCAAAGGGACAAGATTCTCAAGAGTCTCACGTGAGGGGAACCCAGGACACTGCATGTTGCGAAAGTTCTCTTCCGACAGTTGGTTCTGTCATTCTTCGAAGTCAAGCGGCCACGGAGGAACTCTGAATGAAAATGCTCATACTCATCAATGACGCTCCGTATGGCACGGAGAAAGCGTATAACGCCCTGCGGCTGGCAATGAGCATCGAGAAGGATCATCCTTCCGCGCAGGTATTGGTGTTTCTGATTGCTGACGCTGTCGCTTGTGCAATCCCAAACCAAACAACGCCTCAGGGATACTACAACATCGAGCGGATGCTGAAGTCAGTTGTCGCCCGCGGCGGAAAAGTGAAAACCTGCGGCAGCTGTCTTGATCCCCGGGGGATTAGCAACGCCCAACTGATCGAGGGTGTTGAGAGAAGCAATATGATGGAATTGGCGCGGTGGTCCGTCGAAGCCGACAAAGCGTTTACGTTTTAGTGGCGAGTACGTGCGCCTCTCTTCGGAGACTGGATTTCGGGCCGGGCGCAGGCGGCGCATCTAACCTGGAGGAGTTGGAATGAACGCAAAAACAATCGTAGTATTAGGCGGAGGGGTCGGCGGACTTGTCGTTTCCAACGAACTCCGTCGCAGGCTGGCACGGCATCACAGAATCGTTCTTGTTGAGAAGACCGCTGAGCACGCCTTTGCTCCGTCGTTTCTCTGGCTGATGGTGGGCGGCCGGCGGCCGGAAAGTATTACCAGGCCCCTGGGATCTCTCGTCCACCGGGGCATCGAAGTCGTTCAAGCGGAGGCGAAGAGTATCGACATTCCCAATCGCTCTGTCGCAACTTCGGAGCGTACGTTCGGCTACGACTACCTGGTCATCGCTTTGGGAGCAGAACTCGCCCCGGAGGCTATACCCGGCCTTTCACAAACTGCTCATTCGTTTTACACGTTTCAAGAAACTCGAAAACTCCAGCAAACTCTCGCTCAATTCAATGGGGGAAACGTTACACTGGTTGTTTGCTCGGTTCCATACAAATGTCCCGGCGCGCCTCATGAAGCCGCAATGCTGATGGCCGACTATTTCCGCAGGCGTGGGATTCAGGACAAAGTAGATATACATCTCTATACGCCTGAGCCACAACCGATGCCCGTTGCAGGCCCGCAACTTGGCGAGGCAGTCAAGCAAATGCTGACATCCAAAGGCATTTCGTTTCATCCACTGCATAAGCTGGCGTCGCTGAACGCACTGGAGCGCCAACTCGTCTTTGACGGAATCAAACCGGTCCGGTACGACTTGCTCATAGCTATTCCGCCGCATCGCGCTCCTTCTCTTGTCCGGGAAGCCAAACTCGTAAATGAGGCCGGGTGGATTCCAGTTGACCGTTTCACGCTTAAGACAAAAATCGAAAACATCTACGCAATCGGCGACATCACATCACTCAGCATCCCCGGGCGGTGGAAGCCCGATGTGCCGATGATGCTGCCGAAAGCCGGAGTCTTTGCACATGCGCAGGCCGAAGTGGTTGCGCGGAGGGTTGCCGATGACATCGCCGGCCGTACATCCACGGCTGAATTTTGCGGAACCGGGTATTGCATGCTCGAAGCGGGGGAGGGTCTTGCCGGCTTTGCATTCGGAGATTTCTTCGGTGAACCGGCTCCGGAGCTCAAACTGCGGGACATCGGAAAAGCGTGGCACCTGGGGAAGGTCCTGTTTGAGAAGTGGTGGCTTTCTCCGTTTGGGGTCCGGAAGACATTGTTCCGGTCAATGCTCTCGCTCGGGGCCAGAGTTCTAAGGATACCCGTGAATGTATGATTGCGGCCGCTTTCGACACATCTGCACTGAATAAGGTCAGTAGTTCGACATAGTTCCCCTCGCGTTGATCCTCTTCCCTCCGGGGAGAGGGTAGGGTGAGGGGTTTATTCTTCCTCTCCCTCCTGGGGAGAGGATTGAGGTGAGGGGAAACTCCGCTAACACAATCCTTTGACACTGTGCTCTGAATGCTTATACTGTTTGGGCAAAAGTTGATTGTTTCCGGCATGTTCCGGAGGTGAAACTTTGGAACCATTGAAGAACCTTGAAAAACTGAGACCTGATGTTGCGAAAGTCGTCGAGCCATATCTTCGAGACTTCCTTGCCATCGAGAGAGATGCAATTGAATCCGCATTCATCTTCGGGAGCGCAACCGGGCCTGACTTTGTTCCCGGCCATTCGAACGTCAACATCGCTCTTCTGGTCAAGGAAATCAGTCCCGCTTTCTTGAGAAAATGCCTCAAGCTTGTGGAGTCAGGCTTCAAAAAGCGCATAGTGGCCCCGGTCTTTCTTACGCCCAGCTATGTCGCAACATCGCTTGACGTTTTCCCGATCGAGTTTCTTGATATGCGGGAAACGAGTCTCCTGGTCTACGGAGAAGACCCATTTGCAGGCGTTGAGCTCAGCAACCAGAGTCTCCGGCTTGAATGTGAGCAGCAGCTCAAAGGAGCTCTTCTTCGAGTAAGGCAGGCCTACCTTGAGATTGGTCTGGCAAAAAGAGGGCTTGAGAAGGTCCTTGAACAGTCGCTCAACTCCCTGATTCCAATCTTCAGAGCGATGCTTGTGCTCAAGGATATGAAGCCTCCGCGCAGGAAAGCTGAGATTGTCAGTTCCGTATCCGAGGCCTTCGGCATCAGGTCTGGGATTCTGACAACTATCCTCGATATGAAACTTGGGAGAAAAAGAGTCCCGCAAGGCGAAGAGGAGAAGCTTCTTTCAGAGTATCTTGTTTGCATTGAGGAACTTGCTTCTTTTGCCGACACACTTCGCACCAGAGAAAAACCTTGAAGTCCAAAAAGCTGCTTCCACCCCGATTCCCTGCAGACCACTTCTCAGCCGCTAATTGCCGCGGTTGTAACTTCCGTGCATTGGCTGGACTGGCCGCTTTAGCCCTTCTCACTTTCACGCCTGGTGTCCTCCAGTTTACAAACAAACTGCCCGGGCTGACATTCGTGGCGAACAACTTGGGCCTTCAAAGTAATCCTTGTCCCGGATTCGCTTTTGCAGAGGAGGTTCCCAGGCCAGTCGGATTTGTTGATGATTTTGCCGGAGTGATACCGGAAGAGACCAAGGCAAGAATGGAAGCGATATCCTGCGAACTCGAGGAAAAGACAGGGGCAGAGCTCGTTGTGGTCACTGTCAAAACGACAGGCGGGATCGAGATACATGACTATTCAGTTGACCTTTTCATGAAATGGGGAATCGGCAAGAAGGGAAAAGACAACGGGCTCTTGCTCGTCGCGGCCATTGAAGACAAGAAGCTCTGGATCAAGACCGGCTACGGACTCGAGGATGTGATACCCGATGCAATAGCATCTCAGATCTACCGGAACATACTGCGCCCGTCTTTCAGAGAAGGAGATTATGGCGGAGGGCTTCTTTCTGCAGTCAACGTGATTGCGGCGCGGATTGCCAAACAGGAAGGCGTCACATTGGCATCAGTTGACAGGCTCGCTGCCCTGCCGCGGGACATTTCGGCTCGGAAGAATGTCCGTTCCGTGATGACTATTATTTTTGTCATTATCTTTGTAATCCTGATGATTGTGTCGAGTGGAGGACGGCGTCCTGGTTCCCGCAGGTCCACCGGATTTCCTTTCTGGATGATTGGCGGATTCGGCGGCGGCCTGAAGGGAGGTGGATTTGGCGGCGGATTCGGTGGTTTCGGCGGTGGTAGCTGCGGCGGTGGAGGAGCAGGCGGTGGCTGGTAGAGTTTCTGCTTCGAGCGCTTAGCGGCGCGTTGGAATATCTGCTAGCCAGAGAAGTCAGAGGTGGTTGGTAACAAGAAACCGAGGAGGTAGATGACATGAAAAATGCTGCATGGCTCATTGGAATATTGATCGTAGTAATAATAATCCTGTCGTGGTACGTGAACGGTCTCAATAGAGTCGTCCGGCTCAACGAGCAAGTCAACGGCAGCTGGGCACAGGTTGAAGCGCAGCTTCAAAGAAGAAACGATTTGGTTCCAAACCTGGTCGAGACTGTCAAAGGTTATGCAAAGCATGAATCGAGCCTATTCGAAGAGGTCACGAAACTCAGAAGTGGGTGGACAGGCGCGACAACCACGGAAGGAAAGATAGAGAACGCGAAGGCCATGACTGGTGCAATTTCGAGGCTCCTTCTGGTTGCGGAGAATTACCCGCAGCTTCGCGCCTCGGAGAACTTCCAAACTCTGCAGGCACAGCTCGAGGGAACCGAGAATCGAATAGCGGTTGAGAGGCAGAGATATAACGAATCAGTCCGCGCATTTAACACTTATATTCGTGAAGTGTTCGGGAAATTCTTTGCCAAGCGGCGTGGACTGGATAAGCCGGGCGTATACTTCGAGGCTGAAGCTGGCGCTAAGGAAGTTCCTGAGGTAAAATTCTAGTCACGGGCTCGACGGAAAGCATGGCTCAAGTAAGAGCTCACATTATTGTTCAAGGAGTCGTTCAGGGCGTTGGATACAGGTTCTTTGCCATAAGAATAGGCAATGAGCTCGGGCTCTCCGGATACACGCGAAACTTGAGAAACGGGGATGTGGAAGTCGAGGCAGAGGGGGAGAGAGGCCTCATAGAGGAGTTGGTGACAGAGCTCAGGGTCGGACCAAGAGCGGCAAGCGTTGAAAACGTTTTCGTCGAATGGAAGGAATTCCAAGGAGACTTGAAGAGCTTTGATGTGAAATTCTAGCACCCGGGCGAAAGGGTGGAGCACCTTGGTTTCAAAGCAGAAGCAGTCGAAACAGGACTTCAAGAAGAAGGTCACTGCGCTTCTCGAAAAAGGAAAGGAAAAAGGGTTCCTCTCTTCACACAGCATCGACGAGCTTGCCAAATGTGCGGATTTTGACGAAACCGAGTTCGCGTTGTTCCTGGACCTTGCAAGAGACCTTGGCGTCATAATCAAGGAAGAAGAAGAAGAGCGACCTGACAAGGAACTGCCGCCTGAGATATTAGACTCATTCCAGATCTATGTAAGAGAAGTCAGAAAGTATCCCTTGCTCAGTCCGACCGAAGAAGTCGCTTGCGCCATGGCAGCGCGCAATGGAAGTCAAGAGGCGCGAAAGAAAATGATCGTCTCCAACCTCAGATTCGTAATAAAGATGGCCAAGAACTATGTGAGCTCCGGTGTTCCATTTGCTGACCTCGTGGAAGAAGGTAACCTCGGATTGATACTCGCTGTGGACAGGTTCGACCACACGAAGGGTTTCAGATTCAGCACCTATGCTTCGTGGTGGATAAGACAGTCAATCTCCAGAGGTATAGCGAACCAATCCAGGACTGTGAGAATTCCTCTGCATGTCATTCATCTGGCCAACCGCTACATCAAAGCTGAACAAAAGCTCACGCAGAAGCTGGCCAGGAGACCGACCATCGAGGAGACTGCAGCTGAAATCAAGGAACCTCTCAAGAAAGTCGAGAAAGTCGGCACACTGATCGAGAGCATAAAGTCACTTGATTACGTTTCAAGCTTGGAAGCGCTCGACGGACTTGCCGAAACCCAGCCGGCGCTTGTCGCACCGTCACCGGAAGACCTTGTCGAGCTTCACCTGAGGAACGAGTGGATATCAAGACTTCTTGAAAGACTTCCCAAGAGGGAGGAAACAATATTAAGAATAAGGTACGGGTTCTATGACGGCACGACAAGGACACTCGCTGAAACTGGGTCTTTCTTTGGCGTGAGCAGGGAGAGAGTCCGCCAACTGGAGAAGAGAGCTTTGCTCAAGATGAAACGGCTGGTAGAAATGACCGAGAGGTCTTTCCAGTCCGGGACGTTTGTGTAAGAGGAGGAACGCGTGAGCCAGGAGCTATCGAAGTACATAAGAGATGTTCCCGGATTTCCTAAGGCGGGAATCGTATTCAAGGACATAACTACTCTTCTCAACGATGGGAAACAGTTTTCGCGCGCAGTTTCTTTGCTCGACGAACATTTCAAAGGGACGAAGGTTGATGCCGTGCTCGGAATAGAATCAAGGGGTTTCATTCTCGGCGGCGCGCTCGCATTCAAGCGAGGGCTTCCATTCATCCCTGCAAGAAAACCAGGGAAGCTGCCCTGGAAGAAAGTCAGGGAAGAATATCACCTCGAATATGGAACAGATGCAATCGAAATTCATGAGGATTCGATTTCCAGGGGACAGAACGTTCTCGTGATTGACGACCTCCTCGCAACAGGGGGGACTGCGCTCGCCGCAGTGAAGCTGGTGGAAAAACTCGGCGGCAACGTGTGCGGGATCGGCTTCCTCATCGAACTCGTTTTCCTGAACGGCAGAGAAAAGCTCGACGGCTATGACGTATTCTCACTCGTGAAATATGAGAGCGAGTGAGGGTCGTTGCTCCGGTTTTGCGTTTCTTGAGGCCTGGTTGCGGACGTCGGCATCTCGACTTTGATTCTCCGGGCCGGTTCTCGGTTTCGATTCTTGATTCTTGTCTTTGCCCCCGTAGCTCAGATGGATAGAGCAACGGTTTCCTAAACCGTGTGCCGGGTGTTCGACTCACCCCGGGGGTACCAGTTCTTGACACAGGTCGCGCAGGTCTCTAGAGGTGTTCATGCGAGACCAGAAAAGATGAAAAGCATTCAAGGACCAAGACGAATTCTCAAACCGTCCCAGATAAGAAAGAAGACTCTTGTTCCCAAGCTCGGGGTCCCGAAGAAAAGCGGGATCATGAGGCGAAAGGGGAGAAGGTCGGTTATCAGCAAGTAAGACGTGGCCCGGCAGTTGCTCTTCAGCCTGAACTCCCGGACACGACAACTCCGAGATTGACCTCAGCCTGCCGCCGCGCTCCTCAGCTGATATCCGCAGTTATTACCCAGTTAAATAGCGGTTCCCATGGCATAATCTGGAAATTGCTCAAGTGACAAGCTGCTCAGACTCGATGACAGAACAGAAGTTGCACTCAGACCGCGGTTGTGTTAGATTCAAGTTGTGCTGTGAGACTTGCAATGTTTATCCTGTTATCCTTGCAGTATACATTCAGTTGAGCGGCTTGCGACGATGAATGAGGCTGAGTTGCTTCTATCCATGAGGGGTACACCGCAACCTGATTGGCGGGGCATCGTAGGCGCCCTGCATGATGCCGATCTCAACTCGCCGCGACGGTCGACGATCCCGCTCGTCGCATATTGGCAGGATGCCCTTGCGAGACTTACTCCACTCCAGAATCAGCTCCGCTTTCCGGTAGTCGCGCCGATTACGTTCTCCTTTGAGCATTCGGTCGGTGTCAGGCGCGGCCGGGGAAAGCCATCCTGCACAGATCTCATGATCATCTCGTCATCGGTTGCCATCGCGATCGAGGCCAAGTACACCGAGCCGGAGTACGAAACGGTTAGCGCATGGCTACATGAGCCGCGCGATACAAACCGATGCGACGTTCTTGGTGGGTGGCTCGACATGCTTCACACGGCTACAGAAGACAAACTGACTGTTGACCGTGTACTCCACCTGCCCTATCAGCTCATACACCGCGCCGCGTCCGCGTGCTTTCCGCGAGCGGCACACCGGGCTGTCCTATATCAGATTTTCGATGTGACACATCGCGACTGCTACCTCGATGCTCTACGCGGACTTCGAGCCCTCGTGCCGACATCGTCGCTGAAACTCGGCGCTATTGCCACGCCGACTGTGCCTTCTAGGATCTATGCAGGTCTGCTGGCACGGTGGGACGCCGGAGAACGCAAGATGGGACACGACGTGAGATCGGCGTTGCTCAAGGGTGAGACCTTCACGTTCGGGGAACCGTCCCTGTTTTTCGTATGAGCCAGGGAATATGCCGTCCAACGTCAAGCCGGAGTAGTCCGGCTTCGCGGGCCGCTCAGCCTCATTGTTTATGCTCATGGTAAACGGATAGACTATGAACGAGAGTGGTGCCCGCAGGCCCGAGAGCGTAAGGCCGTATCAGCTATTCATTCTGGCCTTGTGTTTGTACGCCATCGTCGTGCTGGCAATCGAAGCGGTAGTTCCTCTTTCACCGTCTACTCGGCAGGTCCTCGGATACACAGATACGGGTGTCTGCATGGTGTTCCTTGTTGACTTCCTTCTAAGTTTCGCCCGTGCGCCGCGACGATGGCAGTACTTCTATCGGTGGGGCTGGATTGACCTTCTGTCAAGCATTCCAGCCATTCCCATCCTGCGGATCGGGCGAGTAGCCCGGATAGTCCGAGTCGTACGCCTACTTCGTGGCTTTCGCGCCACTCGAATCCTGGCGAGTTTCGTCCTCAACAGACGCGCCGAGTCCGCCGTCCTGGCGGCGACCCTCGTGACCATTCTAATGGTCGCGTTCTCCGCGGTTGCAATTCTTCATTGCGAGTCGACGCCTGAAGCTAATATCAAATCAGCCCAGGACGCTGTGTGGTGGGCCATTGTTACTATTACCACTGTGGGGTACGGTGACAAGTATCCCGTCACCGCCGAAGGAAGGGTTGTCGCCGCAATGCTCATGGTGGCCGGCGTCGGCCTTTTCGGCACGTTCGCCGGCTTCGTCGCTTCTTGGTTCCTGCAGCCATCATCCCGTCGCGAGTCCGGCAAGATCGAGCAGCTTGAGGCCAAGATTGACGATCTAGCAGAGATTGTTGGAACGCAAGGGAAGATCAGATGAGCTCCAACAAGTGTTAGGACTCCAGAGATGACTATGAGTGAAATGGATAAGTTCTTGAGACCGAGGTACTGAGCATGGCTACGCAACGATACTCCGTCACCCCACATCCTGTCGAGACCCTCCTTACCTGGGTCAAATCGGAGGAGATCGCTATCCCGGAGATCCAGCGTCCTTTCGTGTGGGATGCGACTAAGGTCCGTAACCTCCTGGACTCACTCTACCAGGGTTACCCGGTCGGCTATCTGATCGCGTGGCGCAATCCGACCGTAAGGCTCAAGGACGGCACACCATCTACCGGAAAGCGCATCCTCATTGACGGCCAGCAGCGGGTCACCGCGCTGATGGCGGCGCTGCTCGGCTGGGAGGTGCTGACCAAAGACTACGAAACCGTTCGCATCCGCATCGCCTTTCACCCACAGGAGGAGCGTTTCGAGGTCGCTAACCCAGCCATCGCCAAGGACGTAGCCTGGATAAAAGACGTAGCCGAGGTCTTCGCGCCCGACGCCAGCCTCACCGAACTGACCGACAACTATACCGAGAAGAACCCCGCCGCCGACCGTAAGCGCGTGTCGCGGGTGTTTGAGAAGCTCCGCAAGATCATCAACAACCATGTCGGCGTAATTGAACTCGCCGAGGACCTCGACATCGAAACGGTCACCGAGATCTTCATCCGCGTAAACTCGGCCGGTACCGAACTCTCGCAGGCCGACTTCGCCATGTCGAAAATCGCTGTCAACGAGACCTACGGCGGGAACCTCCTGCGCAAGGCGATCGACTACTTCTGCCACCTTGCAGTTGCACCGGAGTTTCTGCCCATAATTGAGAAGAATGACAAGGCGTTCGCCACCTCCGAGTTCCTACCCCAGATGCGCTGGCTGAAGGACACGAACGACGATATCTACGACCCAACCTACACGGACATGTTGCGCGTAGCATTCACGTCCGAGTTCCGACGTGGGAGGCTGCAGGATCTGGTCGCACTGGTATCGGGCCGCAACTTCGAGACCAAGCAGTTCGAGGAGGCTATTGCCGAGGAATCCTTTGCCAGACTCAAGAAAGGTGTCCTCACCTTCATCAACAAGACTCACTTCGACCGGATCACCATGATCCTGCGCTCGGCAGGGTTCGTGACCAGCGACCTCATCGGCGGCCGCAACGCAGTGAACTTTGCCTACATTCTCTACCTGCGCGGGCGTTCGGATGACGTGCCGCCAGCTGACCTGGAGCGGTTGGTACGGCGCTGGTATGTCATGTCCGTACTACGTGGGCGGTATACTGGCAGCCCAGAGACCGCATTCGACTTAGACATCCGCCAGGTCGAGACGCACGGACTCGCGAACTACGCCGAGTCGGTGACTGAAAACGAGCTGCCCGAGACCTTCTGGACCGGCATGCTGCCGCAGCTGATGGATACCTCCTCTGCTCAGAGTCCGTACTTTCTTTGTTATCAGGCGGCGCAGGTGAAACTAGGCGAGAAGGGGTTCCTCTCGCGCGACATCACCGTGCTCGACTTGCTGCTCAACCGGAACGATGTGCATCACGTCTACCCGAAGAAGTATTTGAAAATGCAGGGCCTCTCACGCGGGCGCTACAACCAGATCGCCAATTTCGTGCTGGCCCAGAGTGAGATCAACATCGCCATCGGCGACAAGCCGCCCGATCGGTACTTCAAGGAACTGGCCGAGCAGTGCAACGGTGGCAAGAAGAAGTACGGCGGGATCACTGATGCGGCCGAGATACGTGCTAATCTGCGAACGCATTGCGTACCCGAGTCCATGCTCGACGGAAGAATTCCGGTATATGACGACTTTCTGGAACAGCGCCGTAAGCTCATGGCACTGAAGATCAAGCATTGGTTTGATGCACTTTGATTATCAAGATCTTGAACCCTTGATGCTCACGCACTACTGTGCCGCAGGTAACCAGCCGCAGATGGTTCTAAGCAAACAGTCCACTCCCAGCGTAGTGTAACCAACGTCTGCTAACGCGCCTCACATATATCGCAACCCGCAATACCGGGACATCACTGTCAGCAAGGCTGTAAACTGCACAAATCGCTGCATCACCTCTTGAACACAAAACTGCTCCGTTGTAGAATGACCGGGACTTTGATCGGATTGAAGAGTTTTGTGGTTTGAAAGAGGAAAAGAATGAAAATGCGACTGTATCTGATCAACCCATCCAACCCGCTTGTCAGCATCATCAAGGTCAAGGAGAGCCGCTGGAACCGTTACCGCGTGTGGAAACCGCTCAGCTTGATGGTTCTCGCGGGCCTGACCCCGCCGGAGTGGGAAATCACGATCGTGGACGAGAACCTCGACGTGCCGGACTATCAGGCCATGCCCCGGCCGGACCTAGTGGGAATTACTGCGTTCACTTCACAGGCGAACCGCGCCTATGAAGTGAGCACTCACTTCCGGAATCTAGGCGTGCCCGTCGTCATGGGCGGCATTCACGCAACCATGTGCCCGGATGAGGCCATGGAGCGTGTGGACTCGATCGTCACGAGGGAAGCTGAGGCCATCTGGCCGCAGGTCCTGGAGGACGCCCGGCATGGCACCCTGAAGCGCCGGTATGACGGAGGGTTCGCCTCGATGAGCGATGTCCCGCTCGCACGTCATGATTTGCTGACTACGGGATATGCCTTCGGATCCATTCAGACCACGCGAGGCTGTCCCTTGAACTGCAGCTTCTGCAGTGTGACGACGTTCAATGGGGCCCGCTACCGTCAGCGGCCAATTCCTGATGTCGTGCGGGAATTCCAGTCGATTCGTGAGAAGCATGTTCTGGTGGTGGACGACAACCTCGTCGGTACGCGTCCCGAACACATCGCCCGCGCCAAGGATCTGTTCCGCGCTTTAGCAAAGGCAAACTTGCAAAAAGAATGGATTGCCCAGGCCACCATTAACTTCGCCGATGACGAAGAGCTTCTGACGTTGGCCGCGAAAGCCGGCTGCAGCGGTGTCTTCATCGGTTTCGAAACCCCCACGACGGAAGGGCTTCTGGAACTCGGCAAGAAGTTCAATCTTATGAAGGGCCGGGATTTCCGCGCCTCCGTGCGGCGCATACAGCGGCACAACATCCCGGTGATGGGTTCCTTTATCATCGGTTTGAATATAGACGAACAGGGCATCGGCAAACGTATCGCCGGGGCGGCCAGTGAGTACGGCGTGGACAATCTCAACGCGCTTTTTCTGACACCCTTGCCCGGCACGCGCTTGTGGGACCAGATGAAATCGGAGGGCCGCATCGTCCTCAATACGTTTCCGGAAGACTGGAAATATTACACGCTGACCCATCCCGTGGCCCGGTATAAGCATTTTTCTCTGGATGGCGTCATGCAGGAAATGCTCTCCTGCAACGGGAATTTCTATTTTCTGCCTCGTATTCTGCACAGGGCGTGGACCTGTTTATGGCAGCGCCGGAAGCCGCTTATCAGTCTGGTGGCCAATCTTTCATACAGGAGCAACATCTGTCTGGACCGCAAGGGATACGCGGTCTTCAAGCGTGAGGTGGGGAATAGGTTCAATGGTGCAGGTGAGGTCAGCGGGGAAGAGACTCCCGACGACAGCCAGACGTTCTCTGCGACAGCCGCTGATTGAGTACCGACGGAAGCGGAACTTCTCGGTGACCGCCAAACCAACTGGTGGCAGAGAGGCAGTGACACGCCACAATTCAACAACCGCCTCTGCCAGGCCTCGCCCAACACGCGGCCGGTAAACCGCGATGTAGACAAAAGACAGAGGGAGGGACAGATGAAAACGGTATCACTAGTTTTCGTGTTGTTTGCCCTGGCGTTTGGAATGGTAGAGGCAAGAGGTGAAGAGGGGCTGGGCGTCGGCGTGATCGTTGGGGAACCAACCGGCATCAGCATCAAGACATGGATTAGTGGGACGCGTGCCGTGGATGGTGCTGCCGCCTGGTCCCTTTCGGAGAACGAAGCATTTCAGTTCCATGCGGACTATTTGATTCACAACTTCACCCTTCTGAAGCTCAAGGAATCCGAGGGCCGGCTTCCGGTTTACTATGGTGTGGGGGCCAGGATCAGACTCAATAATGGAGATGGAGCGAATGATGGAAATGCCTCAGTCGGTGTCCGCATACCATTCGGGATCGCTTACATGTTCGCCCGCCACCCAATCGATATCTTCCTGGAAGTTGTTCCCATTCTTGACGTGGCACCAGACACGGACTTCGATATCAACGCAGCAATCGGAGCAAGATACTACTTCCGATAGTCAAGGTTGCCGACAACGCCTTCGGGGCTTCCGGTGAAAAGGGCTTGCATGCTGAGATGTTATAGTGTACAATGTAATACAAAGAATACAGGAGGTACATTATGACTAAGCCCGTTTCAGTGAGACTCCCCATCGACTTGGCCAGGAAGCTGGATGGCGTTGCCAGGGAGACAGAGAGACCGAGGTCCTATATTGTTCAAAAGGCACTCGAGTCTTATTTTGAGGATTATGCAGACCTGCAGATAGCACTTGATCGTCTACATGACAGGACCGACCCCGTAGTATCCGGTAAAGAGCTTAAGAAATCCCTTGGCCTATAATATCGTCTACAAGAAGTCGGTTTCCCGGGATCTCGCCAGACTGGGCAAGGAGGAGGCCCGTAGGGCTCTCAGGCGCATCGAGAAGAATCTAGCAGAAAACGCCGAATCTTACCCACTCTTGAAGGGCAAGTTCGGGGGCCTCAGAAAGTGTCGAGTCGGAGACTACCGCGTTATCTACACCATTCTGGGACAGGATGTCCTGGTTCTTCGGATCGGACACTAACGAGGTATTTATGAATAGAGTTGCACTGAGCGGAGAAAATCCGTGTGGCTGTGGAAGTAGAATTGAATACCATCAACGCCCTGTCGGCGGCCCTGTTGCGCCGGGCGTTTAGCGGAGAATTATGACATGGCAAAAAGAGGAAAGGAACACCGGGGAGAAACCCGGACCATCGACGGCGGCAGGGGCGAGATCGTCATCTACCAACCCAGGGAGGGAGGGGGCCATCTTGAGGTACGTCTGGAGCAGGAGTCCCTTTGGCTGAGCCTCAACCAGATCGCCGCAGTGTTCGAGCGAGACAAGTCCGTTATCTCCAGACACCTGGGCAATGTGTTCCGGGAAGGTGAACTCGACCGCAGATCAACTGTTGCATTTTTTGCAACAGTTCAAGATGAAGGCGGGCGCACCGTCGAACGTCGGGTTGAACATTTCAACCTCGATGCCATCCTTTCCGTTGGCTATCGAGTCAATTCCAAGCGCGGGACGCAGTTCCGCATCTGGGCCACGCGGGTGCTGCACGAACATCTGACCAGAGGCATCACCATCAACCGTCAGCGGCTCGAAACCAACGCCAAAGAAATCGAGGCGGCGCTGGATTTGTTGCGCCGAACTATTGCGAGCCCGCAGCTGACCACGGACATGGGGCGTGGGCTGGTGGAGGTCATCGCCCGCTACACGCATACATTCCTTTGGCTGCAGCGCTACGACAAACGTTTGTTGACCGAGCCAAGAGGCGCAGCGAAAGAAGAGCTATATCTTGACTTACGACGTTATCCGTCATAACCTGAGCCTATGATTCGGTCTTTCAGATCTCGAGAGGCTGAAGCTCTTTTCGATCGCCATCCGGTGCGTCGACTCGCTCCGGATATCCAGCGGATTGCCCTGAGGAAGCTGAGAATGCTCAATAGGGCCGAGACGTTGCAGGACTTGCGTGTGCCCCCTGCGAACCGCCTCGAGGCACTGAAAGGAGATCGACAAGGGCAACACAGTATAAGGATCAATGATCGTTGGCGCATATGTTTCCGCTGGGAGCAAGGTGACGCCTACAACGTGGACATTGTAGACTATCACAGGGGGTGATTCGCTGTGGCCAGCAAGAAGCTAGACCCAGTTCATCCCGGGGAGATCCTTCTTGAGGAGTTCCTCAAACCCTCGGGTCTCAGCCAGAACCAGCTAGCACGCGGCATCGGGGTGTCTCCGCGGCGCATTAATGAAATCGTGCTAGGCAAGCGTGCGCTCACTGCCGACACAGCTCTCCGTTTGGCCCGCTACTTCAAGATGTCCCCAAAATTCTGGCTTGGGCTGCAAATGGACTACGAGCTTGACGTCGAAACGGACCGGCTGGGAGACCGCCTGGACCAAGAAGTTGGCCGGTATCGCAAATCGGGTTGACAAGCTCGAGTCGGCGATGGACCGACCGGCCTGGTGCCTCGGCGCACACCGGATTGGCGGCCGCACTAGTCAGCCCACGGGGACTTCACGTGGTGCGAGCACTGGCCGGGCACCTCAACCCCTCCCCCTGCCGTCTATCGAGTTTGCGTTAGCCCGCGATCCGGTCTAGCGCATCTAAGTGAATCATGCTAAAATTGCGCTATGAGTCCGACGGTCTTCGTAGAGCGATGAACTCCACTTGGAGGTCGAATCACTGGAAAGCCCCAATAAGTATCCGTTGGTGAGCCGTGCCTGGCATAGCAAGCCGTCACGCCCGGTAACCCCACGCCGCCGCTGAACTGTATGCCGCGAAAGACACCTTCCCGCTCTCCAAGGCGCTCGCTCACTGAGTACCGGCGGAAGCGGGATTTTTCGAAGACTGCTGAGCCGGCTGGTAGGAGAGGGGCAGTGAAACATCGCAAGCTCGCATATGTCATCCAGAAGCATGCCGCGAGCCATCTGCACTTCGATCTGCGGCTCGAGCTCGACGGTGTGATGAAGAGCTGGGCCGTACCAAAAGGACCGAGCCTGGATCCGGCGAACAAGCGCCTGGCCATGCAGGTCGAGGATCACCCTATCGAGTACAGCAGTTTTGAAGGCGCCATCCCAGAAGGGGAGTATGGAGGAGGAACGGTGATGCTCTGGGATCAGGGCACCTATCGGTACGATGGTGACGAGCCCGACGCCCTTGAAGGCCTGCGCCACGGTTACGCCAGGGGAGACTTCAAATTTGTGCTTGAGGGTAAACGGCTCCGTGGGTCCTGGATCCTCGTACGAATCCGCCGGGGCGACCCGAAGAAACCTCAGTGGCTTCTAATCAAACATCGCGACGAGTTTGCCGATCCAAAATCCGATGTCGTGGCCGAGCATCAGACTTCGGTGACGACGGGCCGCACGATGGAGGAGATTGCGAACGGGTAGCGGGAGGACAATCCTCGAATCAACGGAGCGTGCCGAGGATTGGCCTTGAGTCAGGTTGCTGCTACAGTTGTGGGTAATGGGAGAGGGGAACGGGGAGGAGACAGCTGAGGTTGTCGCAAAATGCGACCACCTTTCTAGAAGGAGGTGCACGACTTATGCGAAGCGGCAAAGTTCTGCTGATTTTGTCCATTCTCCTCGTCTGGGTGTATGCACTTTGTGAAGGTGCACCTGCCAAAAAGACTGCGGCTCAATCGCCACGTCCTCCCAAGCGGCCTCCTCACGTTCTGAGCATCACTCGCGCGAGCTACACACTCGACAAGTGCCGGAAACTCGCCGCAGACTGGGGAGCATACGCCGGTCAGCACCCCGATGAAGTGCGGGCCTGGGTGGAGTGGGGAAGAGCACTGGAGATTTGCGGCGACAGAGAACAAAGTGAGCAGAAGTTTCGCCGGGCGATCGAGATCGATTCAACCGATGCTGCCTGTCTGGTTGTAAGCGTCTCGCTGGGCGATCAGGACTTTTCTGACGAGAGGCAAGTTCAGTGGATTCAAAAGCGTCTGCTTCAGGCATCCCTGTCCGATCCAGGGTACGCCGAGACATATCCTATTCTTATGATGGCTTCTGCGAGATTGAATGACATGAAGACAGCCAGGGCGGCGCTCGAGAAAATGGCTTCCCTGGGATACATCTCTCCGGTGCTAGCCGAGTACGCCTACAACATGATGGCGCCGCTCGAGAAGAACGCGATTCTCTTCACAAACGGCGATAACGATACCTATCCACTCTGGTATCTTCAGGAAGTAAGAAATCTGAGGAGGGACGTTCGCGTTGTAAACCTCAGCCTTCTTAACGTGCCCTGGTACATAAAACAAGTGAAATACCAGAAGCCAGAGGTACCGATCAGTATGTCCGACGGCGCGATTGATTCGCTTGCCCCGTACGAGAACGAGAACAGCGAGTTCGTGTTTATCAAGGACATAATGGTGAAGCATATTCTCGAAACCAATGAGGCCCGGGGCTCCGCGAAACTTCCGATCTATCTGGCTGCCACAGTGCCCGATCAGATTGGACTCACGCCCCGGCTCAGTCTCGAGGGTCTGGTTCTGAGGGTCCTATCCGATGAAGTAGGTCCCAATGGCAAGGTTGACGCTGAGAAGATGAAAAAGAATCTTTACGAGGTCTTCAAGTATGACAGCCTGTACACCAAGAATAGAAGATATGATGAATCAGTTTTTGGTGAAGATCCTCATTTCGGGCTCGCGCGGAACAATTACGCTGCTGCACACGTGAGGCTTGCCTGGCAGCTTCGGGAAGCAGAGAAGATGGATGAAGCAGTTGTGGAGATGGAGGCCGCAAGTAAGATCGATCCTTACTTTCAAGGAGTCGTTGGCTGGCTTGGGATTTTCTACGAAGCAGTCGGAAGTTTCGACAAGGCGCGCGATCACTACAGGAGTATGTTGAAGAAATTCGGCAACGACCCGCAACTTGGGCCGCAGATTCGTTTCAAGTATGCTGTGATGCTTGAGAGGACGGGGCAGCGGAAGAGTGCGATCGTTGAACTCGAAAAGGTGTGTAAATCCGTGCAATCTGGAGATGCGGTGAAGGCTCTTGGCGTTTTGTACTGGGAGGATGGAAGAAAGGCAGAAGCGGTGGGCATTCTCAAGAAGTGGGTCAGGGACCATCCGGACGACAAGGACGCACAGGAAATGTATAACGCGTACAGTGGCATGCTGACGTCTGAAGAGGCCGCGAAGAAACCCGCTGCGAAGCCGACCAAGCGAGGGAAACCTTAGAATGGAGATTGGCTCTTTCCCGGGCAGGCTATGGCCGGGATCATCATGATTTCGCGGGCACAGCACTCGGCGGAATGGAGAAAACGCTATGATGAGAATAGTTCTGTTGATCCTGACCCTGTTAGTCGCTCAGCCGGCCATGGCAGCCAACAGTGAAAGCAATGCACAACTCACCCTCCAGGTGCGCGCGACAGAAACGGCCTTCGCAAAGACGATGGCTGCGCGCGACTGCAGCACGTTTGCATCGTTTATCGCGGACGATGCGCTCTTCTTTAGCAGACAGAGCGTCCTGCGCGGAAGAGCAGCAGTAGCCGCGGGCTGGAAGCAATTCTTCGAAGGCCCAAAGGCGCCGTTTTCCTGGGAGCCCGAACAAGTGGAGGTGCTCGACTCGGGCACACTGGCGCTCAGCTCCGGTCCTGTTCGCGATCCGCAAGGGAAGCAGATTGGCACGTTTAACTCAATCTGGCGCCGCGAAGCCGACGGCCGCCGGAAGGTCGTGTTCGACAAGGGATGCCCCCCATGCGACTGCCCGCCGAAACCGTGAAGGTGAGAACAAGCGTTGTGCTTGATGATCAGCTTCTTGCCAGATGCCGGAAGGAGACCGGAATTCGAACGACCCAGGCATTGATTGAGCACGCGCTGCGGGAATTGCTGAGGCACGGACGTCAGAAGAAAGTGTTGGAGCTCAAAGGGGTGGTACGCTGGGAAGGCGACCTTGATGGGTGGAGGAGGGGACCAGAGTGAATGCCAGGCGCTCCACTATCTACTTTAGCCCGGAAGTCCACAGAGCCCTGCGCACAAAGGCGGCCAACACGCAGCGCAGCGTGTCAGCGCTTGTGAATGATGCAGTTCGGATGGTTCTGCGGGAGGACCAGGAATATCTTGCCGCTTTTGACAAACGCTCGGACGAGCCAACGATGACATATGAGCAGTTGCTTGCGGATCTGAAGTCGCATGGCAAACTATAAGCTTCTGTTCAAGAATGTGGTAAGGGTGGATCACCGACGCGATGTGTACAAGGGCAGATGAAACTCCATGGGACGCTTCGCTTGGAAAGTAACAGCCCGCATTGTACCTATCCACGACTCTTGACACATCCCGTCAGCCGGAGAATTCAGTGAAAAGGCTATTTGCACCCGGATGTGCGTTGATGATCTACAAGCCGCATCTTGCTGAGAAGGTGCACGGCACTCTCGTCAAGAACGTCGGGCCGATGGAAATGCTGCTTACTTGCTGCAGGCATGTTCCGCCTTTGGCTTCGGGGACACAAGTAATCAACGTATGTCCTGGCTGCGACAGAAGATATCGAGAGAACTACAAACGCTCGTCAACCGTCTCCCTTTGGGAAGTGCTCGCAGAAGATTCCTTCTTTCCTTTTCCGGACTACCGGAAGCGGAAAATGACTATTATTGATGCCTGCCCAACCAGAGACCAGACAAGAGTGCACAGCGCAGTGCGGAAGCTGGCAAGCAAGATGAACATCACTCTTGTTGAGCCCAGAAGGACAAGGACCAAGAGCACCTGTTGCGGCGACATTTCCTGGGGGAACATCCCGACGAAAGATGTTGTAAAACAGATGAAGAAGAAGGCGTCTCAGATGCCGGTTGAAGATATAATCGTGTACTGCGTTTCATGCGCCAAGGCGATGTTCGTGGGAGGGAAGCGCCCGAGATATCTGGTTGATTTGCTATTCAAGGAAGATACCGTTCCGAAGACATACGAGCCGGATGCATGGCACAGAGAGCTTGATGAATATGTCAACAGCCATACTTGAGAGAATGATTTGAGACCCCTCACCCTACCCTCTCCCCAAGGGGGAGAGGGAATTGGGAGGAGGAGGGGAGAGGATGACCGCCGAGGCTGCTCGGGCAGACGCCTCAGCAGAAGGCCCGTAATGAGCCTGCAATGGGCAAAAGAATTGAGTGATGTGTCCCCGAATTACTTGACAGGACGGGGCGCGAGGGCTAGAGTTTGGAAAGAGAGATGGAAAAGATGGGGGCGATTAGCTCAGATGGCTAGAGTGCCTGCTTGACATGCAGGAGGTCACTGGTTCAATTCCAGTATCGCCCACCATCCCTGTCCACGCGGCCATGATAGACCAGTGCCGCGTATCTATATAATCACTTGTAAGGAGAGAATATGCAGCAGAAGGTTAAAGTGAATCTCGAAGGACAGTCATTGGAGATTGAGAAGGGTTCTCCGGTCTCTGATGTCCTGAAGAAACTCGGGGCGGACGAAAGCGACTGTTTTGCCGTGGAGATTGGAGGGGAAATCCTTCCTCTTGATACACGCATCGAAGACGATTGCTCTCCTCGTCTGCTTCGCTTTTCCACCGAGGAAGGAAGAGAAATCTACCGCCACAGCGCATCTCACATAATGGCATCGGCGGTGAAGAGACTCTTTCCGGACGTCAAGCTCGGTATCGGCCCTGCGATTGAAGACGGCTTCTACTACGATTTTGAGAAGGATTCGGCTTTCTTGCCTGAAGACCTTTCCGCAATAGAGATGGTGATGCATGAAATCATAAGCGCGAACATGCCTTTCAAGAAATCGGTCATGAAAAGGGAAGAAGCAATAAAACTCTTCGAGAAGAAGGGCGAAAATCTTAAGGTGGAGCTCCTCAAAGGAATCGAAGAGGACACTGTCTCGGTTTTCACGCATGGTGATTTCGCCGATCTCTGCCGGGGTCCGCATCTCCCTTCAACGGGTGTTGTCAAGGCAATCAAGCTGCTCTCGTGTGCCGGAGCCTACTGGCGAGGCAGTGAGAAAAACGTAATGCTCCAGAGGATTTACGGCACCGCGTACCACTCCAGGAAAGACCTCGAAGAATATTTGCAGAAGCTTGAAGAGGCCAAAAGGAGAGACCACAGGAAGCTTGGAAAGGCGCTTGAGCTTTTCAGCTTGAGAGAAGAGCTCGGGCCGGGCCTTGTTCTCTGGCATCCCAAGGGCGCCGCATTGCGAAGGGTCATTGAGGATTTCTGGAAGGACGAGCATCTGAAGAGAGGATACGAGCTCGTCATGAGCCCTCACATAGCCAGAGGCGAGCTCTGGGCCACGTCAGGCCATCTCGAATTCTACAAGGAGAACATGTACCTCCTCGAGGTTGAAAAGGAACAGTACGTTCTTAAGCCAATGAACTGCCCGTTTCACATTCTTGTCTATCAGTCGAAGAAGAGAAGCTACAGGGAGCTTCCGGTGAGATATGCCGAGCTCGGGACTGTGTACAGGCAGGAACGGTCCGGAGTGCTTCATGGAACTGAGAGGGTCAGGGGATTCACTCAGGACGATGCCCACATTTTCTGCACTCCGGAGCAGCTTCCGGGAGAGCTCGTAGGCGTGCTTGATCTGGCCAAGTTCATGCTCACGAGTTTCGGCTTCAAGGAGTTTGACATTGACTTGAGCGTGCGGGACCCTGCGAATCCTGCCGGCTACGCGGGCGGCGATGATGAATGGGAAACCGCAGAGTCTGCTCTCGAGGAAGCGCTCAAGAGGTCAGGCGACAGCTACAAGAGGGCAGTCGGTGAAGCGGTTTTCTACGGCCCGAAGATAGACATAAAACTCAGGGATGCGCTTGGAAGAGGCTGGCAGGGCCCGACGATTCAGCTTGACTTCAACTTCCCGAAAAGGTTCAACGTTTGCTATGTCGGGAAAGACGGAAAGGAACACCAGGTTTTCATGATACACAGGACTGTCCTCGGGTCCATGGAGAGATTCGTAGGGACTCTGACCGAGCACTACGCGGGCGAGTTCCCTCTATGGCTTTCGCCCGTTCAGGTCATTATTCTCACCGTGTCTGAGGAAAACAAGAATTATGGACAGAAACTTGCCGATGTATTGAGAGGGAGCGGCGTCAGGTGTGAAACCGACTTCAGGGATGAGAAAATAGGTGCGAAGGTAAGAGATGCCGAGCTCATGAAGATCCCGTACATGCTCGTGATCGGAAAGAGAGAGGCAGAATCGGGATGTATCTCTGTAAGGTCTAAGAAAGGAGGCGACCTGGGAAGTTTCGATCTTCAGGAATTCTCAACGAAATTACTTGCGGAGAACAAGGAAAAACGATAACATCGCTCAAGTTGTTAGAATCAAAGTGGAAGGAAGTCCCTTCTCACCTTGCGGCCCATCTTGGCGAGCTGGCAAGGTCATTACTTGGAGGTCGTTCGCAGGTGTTTGGGACAGGCGACCCGGGGAGGGAACTCCCTTGGCGCCTGTTTCACTTTCAGAAAGGAGATGGAACCCTAGGTGGCAAATAAGCAGATCAGGATTAACGAGAGAATAAGAGTTCCGACCGTAAGAGTCATAGGTGTCGATGGAGAACAGGTTGGGGTTCTGCCTGTCAAGGAAGCCCTTTCCCTTGCTCAAGGCAAGAGTCTCGACCTTGTCGAAGTATCACCAACAGCAAAACCTCCCGTGTGCAGGATAATGGACTTCGGCAAGTTCATGTATGAACAGAACAAGCGTGCAAGAAAAGCCAAGAAGAAGCAGCACATCATGAAGCTGAAGGAAGTCAAGTTCAGGCCCAAGATCGATGAGCATGACTACGAGTTCAAGGTGGTTCATGCCAGGAAGTTTCTCCTTGCCCGTGACAAGGTGAGATTCACAATAACCTTCAGAGGCAGGGAGATGGCGCATTCCGAGACGGGATTCAAACTTCTTCAGAGAATCACCGGTGACTTGACCGAAGTGGGTCTTCTGGATGGAACCGCAAGGTTTGAGGGCAGGAATCTTGTTCAAATTATGGTCCCCAAACCGCAGATCACGGTGCCCAAACCACAGAAGACAACGGCCGAAGAGAAGCTGGTCGAAAGGGGGAGTGATGCCCAAGATCAAGACAAATAGAGCCTCGAGAAAGAGGTTCAAGGTGACCGCCAAGGGAAGGGTGAAACGCGGAAAGGCCTACGGGGCTCACCTGCTATCAAGCAAAACAAGAAAGCGGAAGAGAAGATTGAGACGAGCGACTCTCGTACACGCGACTGAGGAGCATAGAGCAAAGCGGCTTCTGGGTCTTGCATAAAAGAAAACAGGAAAGGTGGTGAGTTGAATGCCAAGAACTAAGACTGTTGTCCCCGGCCGGGCGCGGCGCAGGAAGGTGACAAAGGCAGCAAAAGGTTTCCGCGGCGGCAGGAGTAGGCTCCACAAGAGCGCCAAGGAAACCCTGATGAGAGGTTTCCAGTACGCGTACCGGGACAGAAGAACGAGAAAGAGAACCATGAGGAGGCTCTGGATCACCAGGATCAACGCGGGTGCCCGCTTGAACGGACTCTCCTACAGCAATTTCCTCAATGGGCTGAAGAAGGCAAACGTCACAATTAACAGGAAGATGCTGTCAGAGCTTGCAGTAAGTGACGAATCCGGCTTTTCGAAGCTTGCGAGCCTTGCGAAAGAGAATCTCTAGGGCTTTCTGTCTCGCCGGCGATTCGCGGTTTCCCCTTTTGAAGATTCGACCTGGAAAGGAAAGTTTTGAGCGCTGAATTGACTGAAACAGCTTCCCAGCTTCTCAAGGAGCTAGCTGGAATTGAAGCAAAGGGAGCTGCCGAGCTTAGAGAAGCATCCTCAGAGAAAGAGCTCGAAGAAAGAAGGGTCAGGTATCTGGGGAGGAAGGCCAGACTCACGCAAATCTTGCGGAGTCTTTCGTCCCTGAGTGATGCAGATAGGAAGATAATCGGAAAAGACGGAAACAGGATAAAAGCTCTGCTCGAGGGACTGCTTGAAGGAAAACTGGCTGAGCAGGGCGCCAAAGAAGAGAAGCAGCCCGAGATTGATTTGACCCTTCCGGGAAGGAGTCTGTGGAAGGGGAAGAAACACGTTGTCTTGAGCGTTCTCGAAAGAATCGAGGAAATTTTCTACGGAATGGGTTTTTCGATTTTCCTCGGACCCGATGTGGAGGATGACTACCACAATTTCGAAGCGCTGAATATTCCCTCGCACCATCCGGCAAGAGAATCTCACGATACATTTTTTGTCGAGGGCGGGCTTCTCATGAGGACTCACACATCTCCTGTGCAAATTCGGGCGATGAAGAGCATGAAGCCGCCGGTCCGCATGATATTTCCGGGAAGGGTTTATAGAAACGAGGCGTCCGACGCCACACATACGCCGGAGTTCTACCAGGTCGAGGGACTTTATGTTGACTCGCAAGTCTCCCTCGGAGACCTGAAGGGAACTCTGGAAGAGTTCGCAAGGGAGATGTTCAGGAGGGATATCCAAACACGATTCAGACCATCTCACTTTCCTTTCACCGAACCCAGCGGAGAAATGGATGTGATCTGCATCCACTGCGACGGCAAGGGCTGCCCGGTCTGCAAGGGAAGCGGATGGCTTGAGATACTCGGCTGCGGCATGGTGCATCCTAACGTTCTCAGGAATGTTGGATACGACCCGCTGAGTGTTTCCGGATATGCTTTTGGAATGGGCGTTGAGCGCGTGGCGATGTTGAAGTACAAAGTGAATGATATGCGGCTCTTCTACGAGAACGACATTCGTTTCTTAAGACAGGAAGAAACTCTTTAGGAACAGAAACCGTGCGCGCTGCTAAGAAGACTATCAAAACAAACCAGAAAGGCATGCAGTTGTGAAGCTCGTAGTAAGCTGGCTTGGATCTCTAGTCGAATTCAATTCCGCTCCTCAGGAACTGCCCCGCATCCTAAGTGAGAGAGGTCTTCTCGTTGACTCATCGGAGAAAATCACATGGAGCGGTAAGAGTATTGTTGTCGGAAAAGTGCTCTCAGTTGAGAAGCATCCCTCGGCAGGGAACCTCATAGTCTGCAGTGTCGATGTTGGGAGCTCCGGGCTCAGGATAGTCTGCGGAGCGACGAACGTGAAACCTGGCATGACGGTTCCGGTTGCAGTGCCCGGCTCGTTCCTGCCAGGCGGAAGAAAGATCGAGTCCATCACGCTCAGGGGAATTCGCTCGGAGGGAATGCTCTGCTCGCCTCTTGAGCTCGAAATCTCAAGCGATGGCGAGGGCATTCTCGAGCTGCCGTCTGAGCTCGAGAAAGGGACTCCTCTGGGAGAAGCGCTGGGGCTCGACGATACTGTTCTTGAAGTTGATATCCCGCACGACAGGGCCGACTGTCTCTGCGTCCTTGGCATTGCCAGGGAAGTTGTTGCCTCCGGATTTGCGAAGTGGAAGAAGAAAGATGAGCGGAAAGCATCCCTTCCGAAGCTCGACTTCCCGATTCGTGTCGAGGACACCGAAGGCTGCCCCAGATATGCCGCGGCAATTGTGGAAAATATCAAGGTGACACCGTCTCCTTTCTGGATGCAGAGAAGACTTGAGCTCTCCGGAATGAGGCCAATCAACAGTGTTGTCGATGTGACGAACTACTGTCTTCTTGAGAGAGGACAGCCGATCCACGCTTTCGATCTGGAGAAGCTCAGCGGCGGGATCATTGTGAGAAGAGCAAAAAAGGGTGAAAAGATAAAGACACTTGATGGCGTTGAAAGAAATCTGTTCGAAGACGTCCTTGTGATTGCTGATTCGGAGAAGCCGGTCGCGATAGCCGGGATAATGGGCGGTGAAGAATCCGAAGTCACAGCTTCCACAAAGAAGATTCTCTTGGAAAGCGCTTTCTTCGAGAGAAGGAGAGTGGGAAAGGGCTCGAAGCTCCTCGCGCTCTCATCTGAAGCATCCATGAGATTCTCAAGAGGCGTTGACCAGGAAGGTGTAGTGCCTGCGCTCCTTCTTGTGAGAGGTCTGCTCGGAGAGCTTGGAGCAGGCACTCCGCTCGATGCGATTTCAATCGTCGGTGATAAGCCCCACGAAAGTAAGACGGTTTTTCTTGATATGGGCAGGCTTGACTCAATGTTGGGAACGTCTCCGGAAGTCCGTGAGACCCTGTCGATTCTCGATTCGCTTGGATTTTCGCCTGCGATTGACGGGAAGAGAATCAAAACATCTGTTCCAAGCTTCAGGTACGACATAAACGAAGAAGCCGACCTCATCGAGGAAGTGGCCCGCTCTTATGGATACGGCAAACTTCCCTCAACTCTGGGGAACTTGAGCGGTCTCCCCGGCAGAAAGAACAGCACCGACGAGTTCAACAACAGACTGAGGGAGTTCATGGTCGGGCTTGGCTTCGCAGAGATATTGACAAACTGCCTCATCGATGAGGAGAGCCCCACTCTGTTCGGATTCGAGAAAGATGATCTGGTCAAGGTCCTCAATCCGCTGAGCTCAAGCTCCGCGTACCTGAGACCTACTCTCATGTGTGGAGTAACTCAGACCATCGTGAGGAATCTGAGAAGGGGCGGCCAATCCATCAGGGTTTTCGAGCTTGGGAAATTGTTCACGAAGAAGCGCGGAGCACCGCCCGAGGAGAAGTTTGTGCTCACATTCGGCATCACCGGCGAGAGAGTGCCGGACAGGTGGGATCCTACCGGCGGAAAAGTTGACATCTTCGACGCAAAGGGGATAGTTGGCGTGCTTCTGTCGGAGTTGAGAGTTGACACTCCGCATACGTTCTGTTATGATAAGAAAGGATTTAGAAAAGGTTCTTCATGCGGATTCTCGGCGGCTGGGGCTGAATTGGGATTCCTGGGAGAGGTTGAGCCGCAGGTTGTCGATTCGGTTCCGGGTGTTTACGTCGGGGAGCTCGATGTTGACCAATTGATGGGCCTTTCAAGGGGGATCAGGGAGTACTTTGAACCGCCCAGGTTCCCCGGGATCAAGAGAGACATTTCGATCATTGTGGAAACCGGCATTGCGGAGGCGGAACTGAGAGAGACGATACGCCTAAGCGGGGGAAATTACCTGAAAGAACTCAAGCTTTTTGACGTATACGAAGGAAAGGAGATACCGAAGGGAAAGAAAAGTCTTGCATATTCACTTTTTTTCAGGTCAAATGAAAGAACTCTTTCAGATGAGGATGCGAACTCTGAAGTTGAGAGGATCGTAAAAGAGCTGAGGGATAGGAAGGGAGCAGTGCTTAGGGCTGCTCATTCCTGATTGAAGGCGAAAGCAGAAGCGCGATGTCGATAGAAGTTGAAAAGCTCGATGAGAGGGTAGTAAGAGCGATTGATTTAGCAGAGAAACTTGTTCAGGATAACAGAAGACTCACGGAAAGCGTAAAGCAGCTTCAAGTAGACTTAAGGAGCAGGAAAAAGACAAGCAAGGAGGGCTCCGGTATTACGAGCAGTGATTTTCAAAAGATGAGCAAGGTGACGAATACGCTTCTTGCCGAGCGTAAGGCCTTGTTGAGAAGATTGGAAGAGATTCTTAAGAAGCTGAACACTGTTGTTTGAGCACGGGAAAGATAATCAGCGGTAGGGAAACTTGAAAATCCAAAGATTGAGTCGAAGGTAATGGCCACTGAGAAAGCGAGCTTCAAGGTCAGCATTTTCGGTGAAGAATACCCATTGAAGGGCGAAGGTGACCCTGACTACGTTGCAAGGATTGCAGAATATGTGGATAAGAAGATGAAGGAAAGCGCGGAAAAATACCGCACATTCCCTCTGCACAAGGTGGCAGTCCTGGCCTCGATGAATATAGCGGGAGAACTGTTTCAAGTCGGGGAGATGACCGAGAAGCTAGTCTCAACTCTGGAGAAGGTTTCAAACAGAGCTGGCCCATTACAAGGAGGAAATTCCGGCAAACAATCTGAGGAATCCGCCGATACTAGGTAAAGATTCCCTACCGTGTTGGTGATGGTCTAGACATTTTTGAGTCAACATCTTTTCTACGGGAGTCAACCATTGAGCGCGTAGTGGAATCCCGCGCAAGCGGGAGGCACGAACCGCTCAGGAAGACGCCCACCTGAAACTTTCAGGTTCAAAAGTCTCGGCCACACGGCATTAAGGTAGGGAATTTTTTTAATAGATTAGACCGGTTAGATTCCGGTCTAGAGGTGAGGAGGAGAAGATGGATCTAGCGATAGTACTTTACACACTCGCCGGCGTTGGAATTGCGATCGCAATGTTTTTTGTCGGCTGGTACACAAGCAGGAAACTGGGCGAAAGCAAGGTTGTTAATGCCGAACAACTGGCCGAGAAGATTCTCAGAGAAGCGCAGAAGGAGGCCGAGACTCAGAAGAAAAGCGCAATTCTCGAGGCCAAGGATGAATGGTACAAGGCAAGAGCAGAATTTGAAAAAGAGACTCAGGGTGTCAGACTCGAGCTCCAGGGAAGGGATAGGAAGAACCAGGAAAGGGAGGTCAATCTAAACAGAAAGGTTGACCTGCTTGACAAGAAGGAAAGGGATTTGAGGAGGCTTGAAAGGGACCTTACCAACAAGGACAAGGTACTCGAAGAGAGAGCGCACGACCTGAATGTGCTTATCCAGGAACAGAACACGAGGCTTGAGAAGATTGCGGGGATGAGCTCCCAGGAAGCGAAGGAGCTCCTTATGCAGAACCTCGAGAGCGAGGCCCGGCATGAGGCCGCAAAGCTCATAGCCGAGATAAAGGAGAGCGCCCTCCGGACAGCCGAGAAAGAAGCAAAGAAGGTAATCACCCTTGCCATCCAGCGGTGCGCGTCCGAACACGTAGCCGAGACGACTGTCTCGGTTGTCTCGCTTCCGAATGAAGAGATGAAGGGAAGGATCATCGGCAGGGAGGGACGGAACATCCGCGCATTTGAGACTGCTACCGGGGTTGACGTGATAATTGATGATACGCCTGAGGCGGTTATTCTTTCGGGGTTTGACCCGGTCAGACGCGAGGTCGCAAAAATATCGCTTGAGAGGTTGATTGCCGACGGGCGGATTCATCCCAGCAGAATAGAGGAAATCGTGGACAAGGCATGGAAGGAGATCGAGGATCAGATAAGAGAGATAGGCGAGCAAACCAGTCTCGATGTCGGAATTCATGGTCTTCATCCCGAAGTAATAAAGCTTCTCGGAAAGCTCAGGTACAGAACGAGCTATGGTCAAAACGTGCTGGAGCATTCAAAGGAAGTTGCCTATCTCGCCGGCATGATGGCTGCCGAGCTTTCGATGGACATCGACCTCGCCAAGAGAGCAGGGCTTCTGCACGACATTGGAAAAGGCATGACTCACGAATTCGAAGGACCGCACGCACAGATTGGGATGGACTACCTGGCAAAGTACGGTGAAGACAAGGAGGTACTTGCCGCCGTCGGAGAGCATCACAACGACCGGTCTGCCACGACTAACAGTCTTCTCAGTGTCCTTGTCTCGGCGGCAGATGCTGTTTCAGGGGCAAGACCAGGGGCGAGAAGAGAGACACTTGAGACTTACGTCAAACGGCTCGAGAAGCTCGAAAGAATAGCTGACTCTTTCCCGGGCGTGGAGAAGGCCTATGCTATACAGGCAGGGCGGGAGATAAGGATAATGGTCGAGCACAAGGAGGTTGACGATTCGAAGGCGACGCTTCTTGCTGCAGACATTGCCCGCAAGGTTGAAAGGGAGCTTGAGTACCCGGGTCAGATAAAAGTCGTTGTGATAAGGGAGATGAGAGCAGTGGAGTACGCTCGGTGACGAAAATCCTTTTCGTTGCTGATGTGTTTGGAAAACCGGGTAGAAACGTCCTCTCCGCAATTCTTCCTACGTTCATAGCGAAGAACGGTGTCGATTTCTGCATAGCCAACGGCGAAAATGCCGCTGCCGGAAAAGGCCTCACGCCTGAGATTGCATCGCTCTTCTTTCAATCCGGAGTGGATGTCATAACTGGTGGGAACCACCTTTGGGACAAGAAAGAAGTCTTCCAGCTTTTGGGAAATGATCAGAGAGTGATCAGGCCTGCAAACTATCCGCCCGGCGTGCCCGGCCCGGGGGCAGGTGTTTTCACTGCGCGAAACAAGAAGCCAGTTGGCGTCATGAATCTTCTCGGCAGAACGTTCATAAGAGAGGTTGACTGTCCCTTCAGGGTCGCTCTTTCCACTCTTGAATTCTTCAGAGACAAGACGCAAACAATAGTCATTGATTTCCACGGCGAGGCGACTTCGGAGAAAACCGCGTTGGGCTGGTTCCTGGACGGAAAGGTCAGCGCAGTCATCGGCACTCATACCCATGTGCAGACGGCGGACGAAAGAATACTGCCCAACGGAACTGCGTACATCACCGATGCCGGCATGACGGGGCCATTTGATTCGGTCATCGGGGTCAAGAAAGAAATGGCAATCCGCCGCTTCCTGACACAGCTTCCGGAAAGATTTGAACCCGCCACGGATGATCTGAGATTGAATGCTGTCTTCATTTCCGTTGACGGAGTTTCGGGAAAATCAACCGCAATTGAAAGAATCGAGATAAAGCTCGATGATGAATACTAGACCTGCATTGAGAGTCGTTTTGAGCATCGCCCGCAATCGGCATTTGTCGCTATCCGAAAGATGAGACCGGGGACACAGGGAAGGGCCGGCCAGTGAGCGCAATTCTGCTGGAGGGAAGAAAGCTAGCAGAAGAGATCAGGAACGAAGTAAGAAAAGAGGCCGCGCTCTTAAGTGCGAAGGCACAGGTTCCCAGGCTGGTCGTGGTTTCAGTCGGGAAAGACCCCGGCTCCGAGGTCTATGTCGGGCAGAAGAAAAAAGCATGCCGCGACGCCGGAATAGAGTTCACTCACCGCCAATTCCCCGAGGGAACCGATCTTTCAGTTCTCTCAGAAGAGCTCAGCGTCATCTCCCGCGACCGGAACATTCATGCGGTAATAGTGCAGCTTCCCCTACCGACTGGCATTGATGAGGGACAGGTCATCAGGCATCTTGATCCTTCAAAGGATGTAGATGGGCTTCATCCTCTGAACATAGGCCTTCTCGCCCGCGGAGAAGACGGATTTGTTCCTTGCACGCCGCTTGGCATCCTGGAGCTCATAAAGAGAAACAACATCAGTCTTGACGGCGCAAATGTCGTGATTCTGGGAAGAAGCAATCTGGTCGGAAGACCTCTTTCCATTCTTCTTTCCCAGAAGAAACCCGGATTGAATGCAACTGTGACCCTGTGCCACACGGGCACAAAGAACCTGAAGCAGCACACAAGAGAAGCCGATATCCTGGTTTCGTGTGCCGGGAAGCCGGGCACGGTGACGGAAGATATGGTGAGCGCAAAGACCGTAGTGATAGATGTTGGAATCACGAGGATTGAAAGAGACGGCAAGCAGAGTATCATTGGAGATGTTGACTTTGAGCGCGTGAGCCGCATCGTACGTGCAATCACTCCTGTCCCGGGAGGCGTGGGACCATTGACGGTGGCCATGCTGCTCAGGAATACGGTGACAGCCGCAAAGAGACAATTCGAGCTTTCGGTCATGAGAAGCTGAGGATTCTGATGGCGACTTTTCCCGAGAAAAAGGTTTACACGGTCACGGAGATTACGAGGTCGATCAAGCTGCTTCTTGAGACAAGCTTTCATGAAGTGTGGGTAATGGGTGAAATATCACAGATGAGCGATCAAAGATCGGGCTCGGGGCACATGTATTTCTCTATCAGAGACGAACATGCGCTCCTCAAGTGCGCAATGTTCAGACAGGCGAACAGGAAGCTTCTCTTCGAGCCAAAGGTAGGCGCAAAGGTTGAAGCAAGAGGCAGGATCACGGTCTATGAAGAGGGGGGACAGTACCAGCTTGTTTGCGATGAGCTGAGTCCACTCGGGGTCGGGATACTTCAGCTTAGACTTGAGGAATTGAAGAAGAAGCTCGCAAAAGAAGGCCTTTTTGACGAGGCGCGAAAGAGACCCCTTCCGCCATTTCCGGAAAGGATTGGCATAGTCACTTCGTCAAGCGGCGCCGCAATACGAGACATAGAAAGAATACTTGGCGAAAGATGGCCTGGGATAGAGATGATTCTGGCGCCGGTGAGAGTTCAGGGCGAAGGGGCCGCGGATGAAATCGCAAGAGCCATCGATAACTTCAACAGGTTCGGAGAAGTTGATGTCCTGATCGTAGGAAGAGGAGGCGGCCCGCCGGAAGATCTCTGGGCTTTCAATGAAGAGGTTGTTGCAAGGAGTATTTTCTCTTCACACATCCCGGTGATCTCTGCCGTGGGACACGAAATAGATTTCACAATTGCCGATTTTGTTGCAGACATGAGGGCGCCGACACCATCTGCGGCGGCAAAGATGGCTGTGAAAGACAAGCTTGAAGTGTTGGAGCATATATCTGATCTCGAGTCCAGGTTGAAGAAGGACCTTCTGTCGCTGATTTCGAACCTCAAGATAAGACTTGAAAGATTGAGAAAGAGCTACGGTCTCATGCGGCCGGTTGATATTCTCGAACAGAGGGCGAGGAGGGTAGATGAGCTTTCCCACTCACTTCGGCTCATGGCCGGGCATTTTCTCGATGAGAAAAAGAAGAGGACTGAAAGCCTGGTTCACAGACTCACGGCTCTTAGCCCCAGGGAGGTGCTGAGAAGAGGATACTGCGTTGTGCGGGGATACCCGGCCCGCGAGATAGTTAAAAGAGTGAAGGCCATTACGTCCGGACAGAAACTCGAGCTCGAGTTTCTTGACGGCCTGGCAAACTGCAGTGTGCTTCAGACATCACAATCCCAGGAGGAAAGGTGAAGGAAAAAGAAAAGACTCCGGACGTTGAGAAGCAGTCATTTGAATCTGCCCTCAAGAGACTTGAGGAGATAGTGAAGGAGCTCGAGAGGGGCGAGATGAGTCTTGAGGATTCCATCTCCGGGTTCGGAGAGGGGATGGAGCTCGTCAAGTTCTGTCTTAGGAAACTGGACACCGTCGAGAAGAAGCTCCAAAAACTCATGGCAAGAGAAGACGGCGGCTTTGAGCTGGAACCTCTGGAAAAGAAGGAAGAAAGTGGAGAAGAATAGATTTCCGATTCTCCATGATTTCATCGAAAAAACCAAGAGCCCCATAGAAAGAGAGCTTCTGAATGTCCTCCCGTCTTCACCCCAGAGTCCTTTGGCAATTGGGCGCGCAATGAGATATAGTGTGATGTCGGGAGGAAAGAGGCTTAGGCCGCTTCTTCTTGTCCTTGCGCACAGGGCATGCGGCGGGAAGGGAAACACGGTATTCAGGGTGGCATGCTCGATTGAGCTCGTGCACACCTTCTCACTCATACACGATGACCTTCCGTCCATGGATGACGATGACATGAGGCGGGGCAAGCCGACATGTCACAAGGCGTTCGGAGAGGGTATTGCCGTCCTGGCAGGAGATGCACTGCTTGCGCTTGCCTTTGAAAATCTTGCATCAATCAGTAATAGCAGAGCCATCAGTTCTGAAACGGCGGTAAGACTCATTGCCGAACTTGCCGGGGCAACGGGGGCGCACGAAATGATGGGAGGTCAGGCCGCTGACCTGCTGCATGAAGGGAAGAAGGTAAGCCTTCCGCGGGTGCGACGCATTCACGAACAGAAGACCGGCGCTCTCATCAGGGCATCTCTGAGAATGGGAGGAATCCTGGCTGGAGCGTCAGAGAGAATGCTTGCCCGGCTCTCCGGATACGGAGAGAGGATCGGCCTGGCATTCCAGATTACCGACGACATTCTCAACCTTCAGTCAACTCCCGAGAAGCTCGGGAAGGCAGTTCAAAATGACTTGGAGAGAAAGAAACCCACGTATCCTTCGGTCATCGGCATTGGGAGATCGTGCGAAGCGGTGAGACGGCTCACTGACGAGGCAAAGAAAGACGCAAAGCACTTTGGAAAGTTTCGCGGTCATTTCGAGGAAATGGCTGAGTTCGTAGCAAGCAGGGGGAACTAGATGCCGTTCAACGTTTTCATGAGCGAGAAGCCGTTTCTCATTGCCATTTCATGCAGCCTGTTGATTCAATTGCTCAAGGGATTTGCAGCGTTTGCCAGGCATGGGAAGCTCGACTTCAGGAGATTTGTACGTACGGGCGGAATGCCAAGCTCGCATGCTGCTTCAGTTTCCTCGCTTTCCATGGCGGTGGGGCTAAAGGAAGGTTTCTCCAGTGCACTTTTTGGTGTTACTCTCTTTTTCAGCCTGATAATCATGTATGACGCGGCAGGTCTGAGGCGCGCGGCAGGGAGGCAGGCTGAAGTTCTCAACAGGATTCTGGATGATCACTACTCGAAGCACAAGGTCGGCGAAGAGAGGCTCCTCGAGCTTCTCGGTCACACTCCGTTTGAGGTGCTTGTCGGCGCCGTTACCGGTGTTCTCTTCGCCTTTATCTGGTACTGAACTACCTGGTCGTTCAACAAAAAATGGCTAAACTGCTGGACAAAATCAATTCCCCGGAGGATCTGAAGAAACTCTCCATCAATGAGCTTCCTCTGCTTGCGAATGAGATAAGAGAGAGCATCATCGGTGTTGTCTCAAAAACCGGAGGTCATCTCGCAGCAAGCCTGGGCGCGGTTGAAATCGGTATTGCAGTCCACTATGTCTTTGACTCACCAAGAGACAAAATAGTCTGGGATGTGGGGCATCAGAGCTATTGTCACAAGATTCTCACCGGCAGGAAAGATGTATTCCCGAGCTTAAGACAGTTTGGAGGGATATCCGGATTTCCAAAGAGAGAAGAAAGCGTCCACGATGCGTTCGGAACCGGGCACGCGAGCACGTCCGTTTCCGCCGCGCTGGGATTGGCATGCGCAAGAGATTTGGCCGGCGAGTCTTACTATGTCGTTGCTGTTGTCGGGGACGGCGGGCTCACTGGCGGGCTGGCCTACGAAGGCCTGAACCAGGCGGGAGACCTCAAGACAAACCTGATAGTAATCATAAACGACAACGGGATGTCGATCTCCCCGAATGTCGGAGCAATGGCCAGATACTTCACAAGGGTGATCTCGACGAGGGCCTACAGGAGAATAGAGGCGCGAATCTGGGAAGCCCTGGGAAGAATCCCGGCCATCGGAAGCAAGGCAAGGTACTTTGGCCGCAGGTTCAAAGAAGGAGTGAGGAGTATTGTCGTACCGAACATAATATTCGAGGAGCTGGGATTCAAGTACTACGGCCCGCTTGAAGGGCACAATCTGCACGAGCTGATACCAATCCTGAGGCAGCTGAGAGAGGTGAAAGGGCCGATTGTTCTCCACATGATCACGAAGAAAGGGAAGGGGTACAAATTCGCCGAAGATGATGCGACGCTCTACCACGGTGTAACCCCGTTTGACAAGACAACGGGCGAATCAGAGGAAACCTCAAAGGAAACTTACACGGATGTATTTGGCCGGACCGCGTGCGAGCTCGGCGGGATTGACAAGAGACTTGTGGCTGTCACTGCAGCCATGACCGACAACGCGGGCTTCAGAGAATTCGCGGAGCTCTATCCTGACAGGTTCTTCGATGTGGGGATAGCCGAGGAACATGCAGTCACTTTCTCAGCGGGGCTCGCGGCCAATGGGATGAGACCAATCGTCGCAATATATTCCACGTTTCTGCAGAGGGCGTATGACCAGATTATTCATGACGTTTCACTTCAGAAGCTCAAGATTGTCTTTGCAATTGACAGGGCTGGGATAGTTGGCCAGGACGGTCCTACGCATCATGGCCCTTTCGACATGGTCTATCTCCGGGTTATTCCGGGGATGAGGATTCTTGCTCCGAAGGATGAGAATGAGCTCAGGGATATGCTCTTTACAGCCGTGAAGATTCAAGACGGCCCGGTGGCGATCAGGTTTCCGAGGTCCAGCATCTCCGGGGCCGGGACCCGCAGGGAGATGAAGGAGCTGGAGCTTGGAAAGGCCGTAATTGAGAAGAACGGCGATGATCTCTACATTCTGGCAATCGGATCGATGGTTCATCCTTCGATTCTCGCCGCAGAGATTCTTGAGAAAAAAGGAATATCGGCTGGAGTTCTAAACGCAAGATTCCTGAAACCTCTTGATGAGGAAATGATATCCGGGCTGGCCCAGAGGACGAAGGTGATTCTGACCGTTGAAGAGGGCGCTCTGAACGGCGGGTTCGGTTCTGCAGTCCTGGAGTGTCTTGAGAAGAGGGGACTTTCTCATGTGGCCGTGAAGAGACTCGGAATACCCGACACCTTCATCGAACACGGCCCGAGGGCGCTCCTCCTTCAGAAGCTCGGCCTTACCGCAGAAGGTATCGCGCAGACCGCATTGAAATGGACGGGGGCAAAGTTTGAAACCGAAAAAACCATCCAGAGTCGCGCTCGTAGTTAATACGAGAAGAACAAATTCCAGGAAGGTTGCGCTTGACGCAATCAAGTGGCTTGAGACGAGAGGGGTACACGTCTTTCTTGAGAAGAGCCTTGGGACATTCTTGAAAAGACCCGACCTTTCCAGCGATGAATCAGTGCTGAGGAAGGAGGCTCAGGTAGTCCTGGCAATCGGCGGAGACGGAACAATCCTCAGGGCGGCAAAAGCTGTGAGGGGGACCAGGGCAGTTGTTCTCGGCGTAAATCTCGGCAGCCTTGGGTTTCTCTCCGACATAAAACTCTGCGACCTCTATCCGGCACTCGAGAGAATAATGAAGGGCGATTATGAGGTGGAAAGAAGAATGATGGTCGAAGCCCGAGTCGAGGACTTCAGAAAAAGCATCCACTCATACGAAGCTCTGAACGACATTGTGATTTGCAAAACCGCCTCATCACGAGCTTTGAGAATGAGACTGCTCGTTTCCGGGAGGCTTCTTGGCAAGTTCACGGCCGATGGATTGATTGTTTCCACTCCGACGGGCTCAACTGCATACTCACTGTCCGCCGGCGGTCCGATCATGAAGCCAACCATGAGCGCGCTTCTGGCAACGCCGATATGCGCTCATTCGCTTGCCGCAAGACCTCTCGTCGTGCCGGGGGAAGAGACGCTTACAGTTGAGCTTGCACCCCGAGACACCACGGCAAAACTCATCGCTGATGGTCATGAGTCGTTTGACCTTCATCCCCACCACATTGTTAGATTCCACAAGGCACGGGTATGCGCCAATCTCGTGTCGGCAAGAGGTGTGTCTTTCTACGACGTGCTGCGCGAGAAATTCAAGTGGGGAGGAGTCCCTGCCAGAGATGCTCGAGGAAATTAGGGTTGAGAATCTTGCGATAGCCGATTCACTGAGCGTCAGATTTGATCGCGGTTTCAACGTAATCACGGGCGAGACCGGCGCGGGAAAATCTATGATTGTCGGCGCAGTTGCGCTTCTGGCCGGCGAGAGAGCTTCCCCCGAAATGGTCAGGTCCGGATGCCAGCATTTGAACGTTGAAGGTGTTTTTTCAAGCAATCTGAGCGGAGCAAACGAACTTCTGGAATCAATGGGGTCTGAGCCCTCCCAGGATGAGCTGATCTTGAGAAGGCAGGTATACTCAGACGGCAGGTCAAGGTCCTTTGCAAACGGATCTCTGATAACAGTCTCAGGTTTGAAGGGAATTGGCGGACTTCTGCTTGATATTCACGGCCAGCACGAGCATCAGTTTCTCATCTCAAAAGAGAATCACATCTACTACCTTGATGAATTCGGCAAACTAAGCGAAAAGCAGTCTGCAATACCCGCTCTGAGAAGAACACTGAGCGAGCTGATCGGCAAAGAAAGCGAGCACATCCGGAGGCTTTCTGAGCTTGCGGACAAGAGGGATTACATTGCGTTTCAACTCGGCGAGCTGGAGTCCGCCGGAGTCAAACCCGGTGAAGAGGAGTCTCTGGAGGAAGAGAGGAAGCTTCTCATGAATGCGGGAAAGCTCTCCTCATCGCTGGGACTCGGCTACGACCTTCTTTACGATGATGAGCATGCGGTGCTTGGAAGGATTTCAAGAGTCCTCAGGGAACTGGACTCGCTCGGCGCCTATATGCCGAGGATAAAGGACCAAGAGAACGCCCTCAAGGAGGCAGAGGTCCTGGTTCAGAATGCGGCCGGCGAGATCTCGAAGCTTCGCCAAAACATAGAAAGCAATCCGGAAAGACTTGAGGAACTTGAGGGGAGACTCCATCTCCTGTCACGCCTCAAGGCAAAGCACAAATGCTCAACGGCTGAACTTCTGAAAAAAACAGAGGAACTGAAGAGCGAGCTCTCCATGATTTCAGGGGATGACCCTGAAGGGGATGCAATCAAGAAGCAGATCGCAGCGATACGGGATGAGCTTTCGAAACTCTCGGGTTATCTAAAGAAGAAAAGAGTGAAGGCGGCATCCCAGCTTGAGGAAAGAATGAGGGATGAGCTTTCAACTCTTGATATGCGGACGACCAGGTTCTCGATTCTCATAGAGAACATCGAAGATGAGGAATCCGGAATTGAGATTGATGGAAAGAAACTCAGACTCTGGGACAGCGGAGTGGACAGGGTGGAGTTCCTTGTGAGCCCGAATGCAGGAGAGGAGCTCAAGCCGCTTTCAAAAATAGCATCGGGCGGGGAGATATCCAGAATCATGCTTGCGCTGAGATCGATTCTTCGAAGGGATAACGAGGTCGAAACCGTTATCTTTGACGAGATCGACTCCGGAATAGGAGGGAAGGCGGCAAGAACCGTCGGGGAGAAACTGAGAAAACTCGGCGAGAAAATGCAGGTGATCTGCATTACCCATCTTCCGATCATTGCGTCCCAGGCAACCGCCCACTATCTCGTCGAGAAGAAGAGCGACGGGAAAAGAACCGGGATCCATGTCGAGAAGCTTTCGGGAGAGAAGAGAGTCGGAGAGTTGGCGAGAATGCTTGCCGGTGACAGGGCTACCGGAACCACTCTGAAACAGGCAAAAGAACTGCTTGCAGCACAAAAGGGTTGAGGCCCGGGGGTCGCTCAAAATGATAAGAGAAGCCATCAACAGGGTGTGTCACAGAGAGAACTTGAGCCGTGAGGAAGCCCGTCTTTGTATGGCGCAAATGATGGACGGAACGGCATCGACTTCACAGGTTGCATCCTTCCTGACTGCTCTGGCCATGAAGGGCGAGACGGTTGACGAACTCATTGGATGCGCATTGGCAATGAAAGAAAAAGCCACGAAGATCAGCACAAAACGGACGCCCGTCCTTGATACCTGCGGGACAGGAGGGGATGGAGCACAGACTTTTAACATTTCGACCGCTGCGGCATTTGTGGTTGCTGCATCCGGAGTCTGCGTTGCAAAGCATGGGAACGGAGCTGTTTCGAGTCAGTGCGGAAGCGCAGACGCGGCCGGCGCCCTCGGGATAAAGCTGGACGCCCCTGCGGCGAAGCTCGAGGAGTGTCTTGAGAAGATAGGGATTTGCTTTCTGTTCGCACCTTCTCTTCACAAGTCGATGAAGACTGCCAGCGCGGCGTGCAAGGAAACAGGCATAAGAAACATATTCAATCTCGTAGGCCCGCTTGCGAATCCTGCAGGAGCAAAGAGACAGATTCTGGGAGTTTATCAGGCTGACCTTACCGAGAAGTTCGCACTTGCCCTCAAGGAGCTCGGATGCACAAGGGCACTCGTCGTCCACGGCCTGGACGGTCTGGATGAGATTTCAATCTCCGCCCCGACAAAGGTAACCGAGCTGAGAGACGGCAATATCCATACGTATGAGATCAAACCCGGGGACTTTGGTATTCCAGGCGTCAGATTAGGCGAGATGGCCGGCGCCACACCGGTGGAAAACGCCGAGATGATTGTCAATGTTCTTAGAGGCGCAAAAGGAGCAAAGCGCGAAATCGTAGTTCTGAATTCTGCAGCCGGACTTCTGGTTGCCGGCAGGGTTGACAATTTGAAGGCAGGAGTGAGGGAAGCAGCCCGTCTGATTGACAGCGGTGCGGCTTTGAGCAAGTTGGATGAGCTGAGAAGGGTGACAAGCTCGGCCTGAGTCTCCTGGGAAGAGGGGAGACTGCGCCGCGGCAGCACCTTCAAATCTAGATGGCGCCCGTAGCTCAGTCCGGATAGAGCGGCGGCCTCCGGAGCCGTAGGTCGAAGGTTCGAATCCTTTCGGGCGCGCCAGTTATTGAAGTTTGAATCCCGGGGAAAATGGACAGCGAAAGGCCACACTGCCAGCAAGAAGAGCCGGAAAAACCCAGACGGGTCGGAAAAGAAGAGCTGGTAGGGAAGGTTCTTCTTCTTATTGCAGTTCTTTCGGTTCTCGGATTCCTCATCTACTCGTTCTTTCCTTTCTATAAGATGAGCGAAAGATTCGAGGGCGGAATGTCGAAAGTTTTCTATATTCCTTTGGGGATGGCCTTCGTCGCCCTCTTCCTTCTGAGAAGAGCCCTCACGTTGTTCCGCGAAATCAAGAATAGACCGCGTTAGTGTCGTGTCCCGGAAGTTCCTTGTCTATGTCTTTGCCCCTGGACACGACACT
>JASEGR010000020.1 GCA_030017955.1 Candidatus Eisenbacteria bacterium | reverse complement strand
CAAGCTCCACTCTCCTTGTCTCCAATCGCCAGGTGCAACAGTACCTTCCCGCCATCCCACTGTATCCCATAGGCACACAAAACCGCGATCGCTCGCTTGTCCTCCGGACGAAGCTTGAGATAAATCCCATCCAGAAACATGTACAACACCCTGTGCCCGCTCAGATCCCTGCTCTGCCACCTCTCAAAATCAACCCGCAGACTCTTGCATACCTCCGTGATAACGCTGCGACCGGTGCCTTCGACTCCCAGCGCCTCGATCAATGCATCCTCGATGTCTCGCTGACTCATCCCCTTGACGTACAGCATCGGCACAAGCTCCATGAGCCTCTTCGACCGCTTCCCGATCGTTTGAAGCCACATCGACTCAAACGGCTCGAGATTCTCCCGAACCTGCGGCACCTGAAGCCTCACCGTCCCCTCAGCCGTATGCACTCTCTTCGCCTCATAACCGTTCCGGTAACCAGTCACCGCACCCTCAGCAACCCGCTCATAGCGCTCCCGGCCAAGAAAATCATCCACCTCCATCTCCAGCACCTTCTGCAAAATCAACTGAGCTCCCCGACGCGCCGCCTCACCAAGAGGATCCCCGCTCGTAGCCATCACGCCAAACAACTCTTGCTCCAGCCTCTCACTCGGTGCTAATCTCCTCATCGGTGTAGCCTCCTTTCCTCGGGGCCACTTACGACCCCGATTAACGAACTCCTTTTTCGGAGGTTACACCATCTCCTCTTTTACAGGAAGTCTAGGACATCACCGGCGATTTCGGGTCTTGCATGGGATCCGAACAACGAGATCATGTACGGGACGACTGGATGTGTGCAGGGAATGCCATCCCACCTTGTCATCATCAACTTAATGACAGGGCAAGCCATCCCCGTGGGCCCCACCGGCATTATGGGCGCTCTGGGAGGTCTTGAATTCGGTCCCGACGGGAATCTCTATGGAGGCGGGAACCAGCAGAACGGAGGGAACATCTACCGGATCGATCCGAACACCGGCCAAGCCACTTTGGTCGGTCCGTCGGGATTCTACGGCATAACAGGTTTGACGCTTTGCGATCGGGATGATGCTACGGCCGTCAAGACAAATTCTTGGGGAAGGATCAAGAGCCTGTATCGCTAGCGAAGCTTGATTCTCGAGTGAAAAGGGACTGGGTGGCGCTGCTACCCAGTCCCTTTATGGAAGGTGCCTCGGGAGCAAGGGTTCACCTCTATGTTCAAACATCTTCACCTCCACATCAGCAAATGGAAATGATACCCCTTTTCAGCCAATTCTTTTCCTGATGCTCCAATACTTCCAATAAGGGATCGCTTCAACCACCAGTTTCGCGTCTTGAAATTTCGTTTCAGTGTCACGTGTGATAAGCAATGCTCTTTGGAGGCCATTTTTCTCCAGAAATCTGAAGAGGACCTTGGTGTCCCCACGGCCTATCTTCTCTTTTATCTCTATCTCAACCGGCAGAACATGCTTGTCGTGGACATGGATTATGTCGATCTCCTCTTTCTGCGGAGTCTTCAAGAAGAATCTTGCTTCAAGATTGTTCACAAAGAACTGCTCCAGAATAGATGCCAGGTCAGTCTGCGGGTTCAATGCCAAAGTGAAGGCTGTGTTAGAGGGGTAGAGTTTCTTTACTTTCTTCTCGCTGGTAAGGAGGTTTGGGGAATAGTTGTAGAGTTTCTGCAGGAACAGCGCGTATTCAAGGTATGACACATAGCTTGCAATCGTTCTCTGGTCCACTTTCAGGTCATCGCTGAGGTTTCTGTAATCAAGATAGAACCCCGGTCTAGATGCGGTGATGGCAAACAATTTCATAAGCAGTTCCGGCAAATCAAGCTTGAAGGTCTGGGGTATGTCAACAAAGATGACACGCTCAAGCAGACTTTCCTTGAGATATTTTCTGAGCATATGTTCATCCAGGTCCAGGGCTTCAATGAAACCTCCTGTTTTCAGAAATCCATTCATATGGCGCTTCAAATCTTTCTCGAACACCTTCTCCCTGTCTCTATCTATCTCTATCCCTTTGAAATCAAGATACTCCTCGAAGTCCAGAGGTTTGAGCACAAGATCGAAAAATCTCCCTGCCAGACTCTCTCTTGTTCCTCTCCACATGCTTATCTGGGCTGAGCCCGTTAGGAATATCTTCGCTTTCGGGTTTGCATCGTAAAGGAGTTTCACCTTTGAAGGCCAGTCATCCAACTTCTGTATCTCATCAAAGAATATGAAGACCTTGTTTTTCAAGATGTCATCACGGAGTATGTCTGCCTCGAATTGCTTAACGATGCTCTCAATGTCATACCTCATCTCGTCGAATGAGAAATACAAAATGTTGTACGGACTTACCCCTTTTCTAAGAAGGTTATTAATAATCTGGTACATAAGAGTCGTTTTGCCGACTCTTCTTAATCCCGTAAGCAGTACAATCTGCCGCTTGTCCAGATACTTCATGATCTCGCCGAATATCTTCCTTTTCCTTCCAAGCAGGCCGGGAGGGACCTTTCCGTCACGCCACCAGGGGTTAAAATCTTGCAGTTCCATTGTCACTCCAATGTAATTGGTTTTGTAATCCAATGACATTGCATCGTCATTGAATCATTCGGGCAAGCGCAAGTTTTCTAAAGGAGGAATCCCATCTTCCCTCCCCGGGTTCAAGCGTTATGTTGAAAACGGAGAAATCGCCTCCAACAAGTTGCGTTTGAACCTCCGTAGTCGCTCTCCTTCAGTCCGAATTGCCCTGAAAGATTAACCCAGATCTTCAAATTTCGCCCGATTGAAAGTGTTGACTCAAGTTCATCTCTATTTGTACTGTTACGCGTGCTGGGTTATGCTGCAGCTCGCAACGTTCAACAAGGGGCGATTCTGTGGAGAACAAGCGTCGGGTGCAAAAAAAGGTTAAGGACATATTTCGCGCAAAACAAGCGAGACGACGAGCACTGGCGAAACTGTCCTTTGACGAAAAGATTCGTATTCTGGTTGAGTTGCAGACGACGGCGAGCGACATGCGTGCGACCACCGGCATAACCAGGCGTCGTGCATGGGATATCTCCTGAAGTATGGAAGAGTCCAGGAAGTTCTGAGAATCCGGGGAACCGCCCTATATGCTTGTGCATGACATCATCGACAACCGTAATGAGAAACTTGTAGATCACATCAATCGCAGAAATCCATGATCATGTTCGTTCCACCATCCAACCGCCACAACGCAGTTCAGCGTTTCGTAGGGCAACTGCTTGTGGCAGATTGGAATGACCCGGCCGGGGTGATGCGGCTCAACGACCGCCTCCCGCTGTCCGAACTCGGCCACGCCTCGTTCTTCCACGACGCCCGGTGTCTCCTGAAAACACTCGAGGCCGCTGGCGGCACCCCTGCCACCGTGGCCGGCAACCTCAATCGCAGCTTCGTCCGCAGCATGTTTGATCTTGTCATCATGCCACAGCTCCTTCGCAGAAGCATCTACGGTCGCTGCAAGGCGTTCAACGAACAAGACCTGCCCGCGCTGCATTTCGCCCGCGTCGTTTGCGAATGTGGTCGGCTGCTGGCCAGGCGCCACCGCCGATTCGTCGTCACCCGCCGCGGTCGGACGTTGCTCCCCGATGAGCAAGCTGGCGCGCTTTACCGGCATCTGTTTGTCGCGTACATCCGCCGCTTCAACCTCGGTTATCGGTTCCCCTTCCGCGATGTGCCCGGCATCCAGGAAACCATGGCGGTCATCCTCTGGCGCCTGGGCAGCGTCGCGCGGAAGTGGACTCCCGTGCAGGGTCTGGCCGAACAGGTGTTGATTCCGTCTGTGTACGCCGAACTCCGCACCGTGCAAACCTATCCTCACGACACCGACGCCTGGATTCTGGCCGGCTACGTTCTCAACCCGCTGATAGAGTTCGGTCTCATCGAAAAACGGCACCCCGGCGAGTGGCCCGGTTGCGGCGACAAGGATGCCATTCGCACGACCGCCTTGTTCCATCACTTCATCGATTTCTCCGACGAGCCGTGAGCTGCCCGCTTCGCCCTCCTCAGGGGGCGCCTGGGTCGGCTTCGACTCCCTGCTACGTCAGGAGAAAGACTTGGAGCTGGCGAAGGGAATCGAACCCCCAACCTCCTCATTACAAGTGAGGAGCTCTACCGTTGAGCTACGCCAGCCCATTTCGTTACCTTTCAATCAGTTATGTTTGCGCCGTTCATTCCCCGTCTGCCATTTTTGTGCGGTTTTTGTGCGGTTCCTTTTCCACCCAGAATGTTATCCAGGGTCTCCATGGCTTTGACCTTGTGGCTCGGAGCAAGATGAGCATACCGGAGAGTCATTGAGATCGTCTTGTGACCCAAGAGCTCCTTGACTGTCGTTAGATCCACGCCAGCCATTATCAGATGACTTGCAAACGTATGTCGGAGGTCATGGAAGCGCAGATCCTTTATCCCAGCCCTCCTGCAAGCAGCGTTGAAAGCGGTCTTCACATCCTTGAACCTATTTCCATCAATGTCTGTGAAGACATATTGACTGCTGAGATGCCTGATCAGCCCGCTCAGTGTTTCCCTCATCGTCTCGTTAATTGGGATCTCTCGTCTCTCACCGCTCTTGGTTATGTCCAGAAGGATGAACCCATGCCTCAGGTCGACATGCTTGTCCCATTGCAGTGAGAGAATCTCGCCCTTCCGCATCCCGGTGTTCAGCGCCGCGATGATGATTGGCTTTAAGTGAGGGCTCGAGGCCTGGATAAGAGCCGAGCATTCTTCACTCGACAGGTATCTGAGCCTTCTATTGCTCACGGGCAATAGTTTCACCCTTCTTACCCTTCTCAGGATTTCATCGTTGATCATTTCCCACTCTGAGGCCTTGGTGAACATGTGTTTCAATGTCGCAAGCATACGGTTTACTGTAGCCGGCTTGCTCGTCAGTAGTTTGCTCGTTTGCCATTCCTCAATTGCCCTGGTCGTGAAATATCTCAGGGGAAAGTTATCGAAAACGTCCGCGAATTGTTTGACGAATCCCCGCTTGCTCTCGAATGCTTTTTGTTTTTGGGCCCACTCAAGGTAATGCCCGGCCAGCTCGAAGAAGCAATGATCCGTCATCCTCCTGGCAGCAATGGGATCGATCCCCTCGAGAACTTCCTGTTTCCGGCGGACGCGCAATTCCTCGGCGTCCTTGAATCGAGTCGATCGGCTGCTTTCCCTCCGCTCCCGGTGATCTGGACCGGCATAGTTTATCCACCAAATATTGCCTCTCTTGTATATGCCCTTATGCTTGCTCATGTCTTATCGCCCCGGTTATCCAATTCCGTCGATGAAGGCCCCATCTGCCCCATAAGTCTGATCGCTTCTACTTTTCCCTCTCGGGTAAGCCATCCGAGATCGAGACTAACGCCATATTCGTAGAATCCTCGACCGATCCATTTCTCCAGCAGATAGTATGCGCGTTTATGGTGAATCGGAAATGTTGATTCGTTTATCAGATCTCTCGGCAGCTTCCGACCCGTGCTAAAAAAGCCTTTACATTGAGTGTAGACTTGGATCAAAAACTCCTGTTCGTCTCGCTTCATAGAATTATGACACAGTGTCTTTCCGCCGAGCTTGTATCAAGAATAATACAATCATGGCTCTTGTAATACAAATTCTTCTCCTTCTCTCTTCATCAATCCGAGGGACTTCAGCTTGGAGATATAAGTATTAAAGCTCCCGCTCGATGGACTCATTCCCACCAGGAGCCCGAGCTGTTGCCGGGTCACTCGTTTTCTTTCAATCAAGATGCGCAGCATTTCCCGGTTCTTTCCATTCAATTTATTGAGCCAGATTGCCCACATTTCATCTTCGGCGTCCGGGCCGGCAGCAGCCTCACCGATTTCGCTGAACAGACTCTGCATCTGCTTGAATTGCGGCTCGAGCATGGTTCGAACGCTGGCAAGCTTCTTCTCGAGGGAAATACGTTTTGCTTTTTCTATTCCCAGGGAGTTCTTCAGGCCCTCGATGTCACAAAGTGCCAATCCAAGCTTCTCAGTCAGATTCCGAATGCCATCAGTTTCACCACGGGACTCCTCTGATTCAAGTGCGGCCCTAGATTTTAAGCCGCGGCCGATTACGGCGTCAAATTCTGCGCTTACCTTCTGGTCAGTTTGCGGCCTTCTGCCCCGAATCTGTTTCTCAAGCGAAGTCTTCATCCGATGGATGAAAGTGGAAACGTCTGCTGCAATCAGGCCGGTGATCTTCAGCGGGTTTCTCCGGTCCGGATGAATGGTTTTCTTCTCATTTACCTTCACCCTAGTCGGAGCGTGAGATCCTTGTCTCCAAATCCAACATTCTCCTTGCCCCAATGATGGCAGACTCTTGATTATTTCCCTAGATGTTGACACATCTGCCACGTCGAGCCATTTGCCCAGGGCATTGAGTGAGTGCCGGCCCTTCTGCCGGTGAAGAATAAGGCAATCGCAGAGTTCGAGCACCGCCTTATTCACTTCCTCGGCACGTTGGTTAATCAGCGTGTAGCCGAGAGAGGCATTTCCGCCCATCCGGGCAAGTTTTTCAATTTCAGCGTAGACTTTCCCCTGATCTGGCCCGACTCGCTGCGGCACGAATTCAGCCGCCTCTTCAATAAACACGTGCCTCAAGCCGCATTGTTTGTTCTCGTAGAGCAGAAGCCGGATGGATTGTTCCACGATCCGTTTCCAGTCGGCTTTTGTCAGTTCGATTGAATAGAGATCCAGCACCAGGGGGATATTCTCCTGCATTGCTGCGCGAACAATGTTCGGCGCAGACTCCGGAGTTAGTGGGAGATCTCCCTCGCTCCCGGCGACCACAACCTGGCAGCCGTTGCCGTTCTTCCCCAGTTTCAGATATTTCCATACTCCGATCGGGTCAAAAGCGATGAAGGGTATTTTCGCCTGCAGCAGCTGCTCGGCAATGTATGTCGCGGTATAGCTTTTCCCACTGTCCCGGATCCCAAGAATTGCATTCCCTTGCGAGGCATACTCAATCGTTTCAATAGAAAGATTCTTAGCCAATGCAATGTTCATGACTACCTCCGAGTCCGTATGCGCCCGATGATTCCGGATCCACTGGACAGCCGATGAATTGCGGGAACTTTGAGAGTATTCAGCCAGTGGTCGATTTCAGATTTCTTGAACCTGGGAAATTTCCCGACTTTGATAAAGGGGATCTCCTTCTGGCATGTTCGTTGATAGACCCATTGAGATGACACTCCCAGATACTTGGCAACTTCTTTCACAGAGAAAATGGGATCCTCATCCGGCATACCAAGCTTGGCCATAAAGGGCTTGATCTCACTGACCACCTGGGCCGCGATTGCCCGGACTAGGTCGTCGGTGTCCGTTATATGTAGCTCAGCTTTCATATTCTCCTGATATCCTCCGATTGGATACCATCACCCGCGCAAGCACTGCATAGGTCCTCGGCTACCCAGTGGCATGGGACGCCGGTCCGTTCAATGTAGCCGGAGCAATCGGTATCGGTGCATCCACATATCCGGCAGTGGCGAACAGGCGAGATTATTGACCCAACGGCTGGTAAGATATTTCCGCCGGGGTCCATAGGCTTTGCCCTTTTCGGATGAAGGATGTGGTCATACTTGCCCGCGCTGAGATTCTTGATTATGCAACTGATACATAGGCCATTCTGCGTTGCACCCTTCCTCCTGCATTGGGTGCATCGTTTATCTAGGTCGACGCGGATCTCGAAGCTCATCCTTTACCTCTCCCTGCCAGAACAGTACTCCGTTTCAACTTGGTAAGACTGCAGAGAAAATCTTGAATGTCTGCCAGACAACTCGAGCCTGGCAGCATGCCTCACTCTTTGGCCTCCCGATACCGGACGTGTTCCATTCCGGCGACAGCTGCTGCTGCCCGGAGGTCATGTTCAATTTGAGGTAGCAGCTGGAGTCCACTATCCACTCGCTCACGTAAGGTCTTTTGCGCCTCTCGAATCTTGGGGGCTTCCTCTTCGATCCCCTCAACTACCTTCAGCAATTCAGCGATCTTATCTTGTACCGACATTGTTAATCTCCGATCCCCGCCGGAGGTCCCCGGGTGCCGCGCCGCCGGATTGGTGTTTTGGGATAACCGGGGCCTCCCGGCCTGCCACTCTTATCTCAACCAAAAGATCACCAGGTGCGCGCCAAAACAGAGAATTGCAGAGACCGACAGCCACAATCCGATGGTACTTACCTGGACGTGAAAGAACGGGATTTCGTCAAGATCAATCTCACAATCTGGGTCAAACAGATTCCGTCTGCGGTGACGCATCGATTTTGGGCCTCCCGACATGTAACAACGTCGAAATGAATGCTCGACACCGCCGGGCGACTTCCTCCTGCGGCATCGCATCCTTCCGGGCTTCCAGTTCTTCTTTCATCCTCTTCTGCCTTTGAGCCTCTCTGGCCGCCTGCATCTCTAGCCTCTCCCGGTAGCACGGGAACACCTGGGTGATTGTGAGCCCCCGGAGATAAGCGGCCGGATCCCGGACGCTCTCCACCCTCACCCGGCCGGTTTCTAGAAGCCAGAGGAAGTAGTCGAGCTTCTCGGTGGGAACGGCCTTGGGAATAATTTCAGGAATAAAATTCACGGCCTTGAATCTTGTTTTCAGGAGCGCAGCGAATTTCTCTCTCAGATCCGGTGGGCATGAAGCTTGCGGTGCTACCTTATCTAGGGTACTAGTATGAGAGACATATATGTCTTTAATACTGTCTTTAGGCTGCTGCAATGTATTGTCAGAGGCGGAATTAGGGGTGGTCTGATACTCCACTTTTGGAGTAGGTGAATACTCCACTTTTGGAGTAGGCGCTACTCCAGCTTTGGATACTCCACTTTTGGAGTAGCTAAGCCATTTCCCGTAGTCCTTTTGGATGCGGTAACCGGTGAGAGATTTTTTGACAAGGTTATGTTCCTCGAGAGCCTTCAGAGCGCGGAAAACATGTCCCTGCTGCAGACCTGTGCGGACGACGAACTCGGCGTAGCTAATCTTTGAGTCTTTCTTATTCCAGCCGTAGGTGAGTCTGATGATGACGTCGAGGACCTGCCTCTGCTCTCCCGGGATCCTCATCCTGGCCAGGGCATCGAAGAGTTCATTAGCTACCTGGACGTGACCATTTTCTTTTTGCGGACTAGCCATCTAATCTTGTTCCCCGAGCCTATGGTTCAAGGTCAGCTCCACCGTGATTTAATCTTTCTGCTTGCGATTGGACCACCATTCTGCTATGTCAATGTGAAAACCCAAGAGAAAGAAGCATGCGACAAAAACACAGCAGCAGAGCACCAACACTGTCAGTCCGCTTTCGTCCATATCGTTATCCTGTATGAGGACCCGCGTTTGGAATAATCTGGCCAATGTGAAGTTCAAGGCTCTTTATACTTCTGAATGTTCCAGGCGAGCAGATACTTATGGCCGTCTTTATTCCATAGCCCTGGCTTCCGTGTCGTTTCTTAGCGTCACCACTTGGGCGATATGGAAACAACGAGAGCTCTCTCAAATCCATCCGGACGTATCCCATCTCCGGCGGAGACGGCAAATGCCCGGTACTTGTCACTGACCTCATTGAGAACAGAAACAAATGCACCGGTCCGCTTGACCTGGCGCTGCTGCGCGATGGTCTTAACTTCCACCAGAAACTCACCGAGAATCTTCTTCAGCCGATCCGGCGATGGATCCTTCTTGTATTCCTCCGCGTATTCCTTGGCCTTCATGGTGTCCTTTCATGCTGCAGATCCATATTCTGCTGCCGGGCAAGTGCTTCGTCCTCACGCCGCTCAGCACAATCGCCGCAGAGGTGTAGGGTGACAGAGCCTCTTGGATTTCTTCTTGCCGGTTGATGCCGCCGCCTTTTGCGATTTGCGGGGGTCTCCGGCGAAAAGCTCAATCTGCACCCTCAATCCCCGAATGTATTTCTCGCATTCCTCGTAGAGCTCCTCGAGAGCCTTGCAGCATTCATCAGTCATGAGCTGCTTCTCATCCCCGGGACCGTCGGAATACGATTCAGAGATCTTGTAGGGCGTATTGAGATTGAGATTGCAGTTCGAATGATCAAGAAGAAGCGCCGCGAGAATGGTGGCGCCCATGACTTCCTTCTCCCCGGCATAAGAGGCCGAGACTCCCTGGACGGCGATCCGGCTCGAGTACTCCTTAGGAAGCTCGCAGATCTCGACAACGTGCGGGACCAGGTCCTTCAGCGCCTCGTAGAAGCCCGGTGCTGCTTTCTGCGCGCAGGTAAGGGAGAACTCATCCCATTGCCCGTTGTTCATGGTCTCATATGCGATGTGAACCCGGTCCTCGCCGGTTACCTTCACTTTCTTGATTCTCATGGCTTATCCTTTCCCATTCCCCGACTGGAAACGTCCTTGCTCGAGTGACAACCGGGGTTTACTATTCCGGCGAGCTCGTTGTGAACCAGGGTTGTCACCAATTCCCTCACCCGGGAGCGATAAGATGGAAGTGCCGAAGATCGTCCACCCCAGGCTCGTTTTGATCAATAACATCAAGTTCAGAGTCATCACTTATTTCCCCGTGACCGACGACGAGGCGAGGAAGATTGCCTTGTGGTCTTACCGGACTCAAGGACGATCTCTAAATGTAGTTTCTTAGAGATGAGAGCGGCCCGATGTACTGTCCCCCGTGCCTCATCGCGGATCCTCGGGGGCATCAGGCCGCTCCTCGAGCGGGCTACCCGGCGCGCTCTCTGTTTCTGATTCTTCAATGAAGCCGGCCGGCGGAGCAGGTGTCTCGCCGCACGTCGTTTCCTCCCGCTCCGCCGGCGGCTCCGCATCCCCCGCTGTCGTGGGGATGATCTCAGCAACAGCATTCTTCCCGGCTTCAGTTAGACGGAACATGCCCGACCAGCCCCCCACCTTCCGGTAGAGAGGTTCGTAACTCACAATGCCAGCCTCAATTAGCTCCTTTACAACCCCCGGGAGGGCCCGGCGATATCCAAACTGCCGGACAAATCCATCAAAGGTCCGCCCCCGAGTCCTGAGAAGCTCGAGAACATCAGCCCTCAACTTGTCCTTCCGGAGGCCTCGCCGCTTGCATTGTTCCCGATCGATTTCCAGGGACTCTTGGAAAGTCTCACGATCGTTCATGGTCTTCCTTTGCCATAGGGATTCAAATCGACTACGATCCGGCTACCCTTGCAATCGATCACGTCTTGTTCTGAGGAATCTGCGTTAACGGAAAAGGAGTCGGCATGAGCATCCTCTCCGATATCAGGGCCATCCTTAAAGAAATTCCCTTGTCCGATATTCTCCGAGAGAAATTGACGATAACTGAACGATCGATAACCCAGCTGGAGAAGGAAAACATAGATCTGAAGAATAAAAATGCCGAGATGTCTAAAGAAGTAGGCAAACTTCAAGAAGAACTTGCGACCCTTCGGGCGACTAAAGATAATTTTGTCGAAGAGAGAGGGGCTCTCTTCAAGCGGAAGCCTTCGGGCGGTTATCACGAGGCGGTATTCTGTCCGGGATGCAGAAGCCCCCTGAGTTCTTTGGGGGGTGACTTTCCCTATATCTGTCATAAATGCAGCATCCAATTGGATTTTTCCCTAAAAGATCTACCGGCCATTTTGAAATCCCTCCCGCAATGATGCGTATCCTCTAGCCTTGCCCCGCCTACTCACTGGCTTCCTCCTGGCTGAGTGCTTTGCAGATTTCCGCGAAGGCCCCCAATACCCGGATGGCCAAGAGAGCAAGGAGAAGAACAGCGAACAAGACTCCAAGGATCATCATGATATTCTTCCCTCAGCATTAGAACGCCAGCGCCAGAGGTATCTCCTCCGGCTCGATCTGATTCTTTGGCTTCTCTTGCTTTGTGCCAGGTTTTACCGAACGGCTTATCGCGCGGGTCCCGGGGCGCCCTGCGAGCATCGTTTGCAGCGCCCGATAGGTCCCCATTCCGCCATCCTCAAGCACCCGACATAAAGCGTCGATGACCGGCAGACCCTCGGGGGTCACCATTCGATCTCCTCCTCCGAGAAAAGCACCATCGCGGAGCCAACATTTTCCTTTCTAATGCCCCTGGCAGGCCCTAGGTCGATTTTGGGTATCTCTCTTGGCCTTACCCTCTCCGAATTCTTCAGGGGCGCCCCATTTCCCGCATGCACAGATGTGCAATTGACCTGCCTCTCCAAAAATCCGGAAATAGCAACACGCCCCCCACTTGTTTGGCGGAGGATATTCTTGGGAGAAAAGAGCTCCGTAGGAAGTGGGGAGCGGATAGCTTTCGATCTTACGGCTGTGGACCTACCGCCGCCGATCGTATCGACCTGACTTTCTTCGGCAAGTAGGAGAACCCGCCGGTCCGTGGAAGCGTCCCCAACAAAAACCAACGGGTTCCTACCTACTTGAAAATGTTTTCTTTCAGTCATGGACGCCTCCAAAGTTATTACTATACCGATTATCGTAAAGTAGTAACTTTTGTCAAGAAAAAAGCGCAGCGGTTTTAATCTTTTTTTGAAGTCGTTTGCAGATAATGCATTAAGCGGTTCTTTAGGTTGGAAAATTGCGCAGGATTTAGAGCATCTTTCAGAAGAAAATCAAATGCAACCGACATCGAGACATCGAGATCAATGCATAGTTTCTTGAATTCTTTATACTGAACTCGATCAAGGACAAGGGACGTTCTTGTTCTCTTGGGCATAAAGATGTTACGGGCGGACGCCTTAGTGGGTCTGCTCTTTTCTCCCAGTACCATTATACGGATTTCGGTATCTTGCGTCAACCGGAGTTTGCAGCCTGCGGGGGCCGCCGTAAACCGCGGTTCACATCCCGGGAACTGGGACATCGTTAGAAAAAACTTGACTGATTCCAGACCGACCGGGTATTCTTCTCTTTGGGAGAAAAGGGTTCATCAATGAATCCGATAGCAGAATTCCTTCGCGCTGTTGCCGGCATGGGCAAGGTAATAACGATCGCCTACAATGATGGCAGCCGCCCAGGCCAGCCCAGGCATGTTGTGCCGATCGTTCTGCATGAAGATAGTCTCGTCATTTGGAGATGATAGAAGGCTATCAACTCGCAGTATCTGTAATAGTCCGAAGGAGGGAATCTCGCCATGTGGGACATAGATCCAAAGTATTTGCAGAAAGATGAGACGATAGAATATGTGGACCGACCGAGCATGCTAAGTTGCGTTTTCGCCTATGGCTGGGCCGGTTTAATGATAATTACTGGTATATCCGTATTCATCGCAGGTATGATAGCGAAGAACGGCATGGTGTTCATGTCCCTCATATATTTTATTCTGGCATTGCCCGCCGTTCTTTTCATCTTGAACAAGTTGTCAACGCGCTATGCCATATCAAATAGAGGATTGTTGACAAGAACGGGAATCATCACCACTAGCGTCAAAACGGTACCCTTCAAACATGTAACATCGATTGAGATAAAGGAAAACATACTGGGCAAAATGTTTCGTTGTGGACAACTATTAATCGACACATCGGGGAGCGGGCGAGCCGTCGAACTTCGTTGGAATTATATTAAGACAGCCCATCAGGTCAAGAAACTAATTGAAAGCCATATTGGAGGGGAGAGCTAAATCTCCGAGAATATCACCTGAAGGGTAACACCCTAGCTGCAGGTTATGGCATAATTACGAGTCCTGTTTTCTCCACATCCTTTTTTCCGGAAGCCGTCCCGGTTACTGCTTTGAGCTCCATCACAAGCGAAAGCGTGGCGAAATCCCCTAACTCTGTTCGTAGCAAGAAGCCAAAGCTGGCGTAGATGTTAGCCGTCACGCTGACTTCGTTCGAGTAGTCGTTCCCGACACGGAAGCGAATAAAAGCGGTCGTACTCGTTGCCACGGAAGTCTTTACGCTGGCCTCAATTAAAAGCAAAGCATAGCCTGCTCCAAGGTTCGGAAGAGCAAGAAGAGCACTCCCGCAGTTTGTCCAAGAGGTTGCCGCCGTACTTCCTTCGGTAATAGCTCCCGGGGCATCTTCGACAACTGTATCCCTGATGTCGATAGCGTCCAAAAAGATGCTGTCGTTTCCCTGATACATTGGCTCTGCCACACTGAACACGATGGCTACGAAACGTGCGCCGGGCTTTGGCGTGAAACTTCTCGCATACCGCGTGGGCGTAACCGGGGCGAAGCCGTCCCACAACACATAGGGGCTATACTGTGCCATGGGCTTCCCCGCCCCATCAAAGTGCCATACGCTTGCCTTTACCCGGCCAGTCGTCCCGCCTGTGGTACAGTGGACATGAAACTGCAACAGATACGTCCGCAACTGCGTCACTGGAACGAGGGAGCTGACGAGGATGCCGCCCCCCTTCCCTGCCCCGGCCACCTGTACAATCTTGAAGCACTTGGCTCCGTGGCTGGCATCAGCGCAAATCTTGACCTGACCGCTGCCACCTTCGTATGCCGAGAACGCCCAGCCAAGAGGCGCAGTTTCGCCATCAGCGTCAAGTTCAAAAGAGCCATTCCAAAGTAGATTCCCACTCGGCTCCCCGGCTTCCGATTGTGCCTTTAGCCACTCGTCATTGGCACGATATCGAAGCCACAGGCTCGAACGGACTCCTTTGCCTGAAAGTATCTCCTCTGGCGTGATGTAGCTGTAGCTCATGGCAGTATAATCAGTGACGAACGGGCTATGTTCTTGATTCCGTACACTGTCGCCCCGCCTGCTGGAATCTTTATCTGCATCATTATTGTGGCCGAAGCCCCGGTTAGAGGTAAAACCATCTGACAAATCTGCTCGGAATAGGGCAATCCTGCGACGGCGATTTCTGAGCTGTAGTTCGACCCGACCCGGAAACGAACGTAGCCCGTCACGGCAGAATTGCTTGTCTTCACGCTGGCCGGGAAGGTCAAAAGAACAATGGCTCCGCTCAGGTCAGGCACATAAAGCGTCGTCGAAGTTTTGTCAGTCCAATCCGTTTCCGTTCCGGTCCCCTCCGCTATCGTCCAATCGCTCCCGTTCTCCCGCAAGGCATTTAGGGACACAAAATCAAAATACACATAGCCCGCAACGTCAATCGTATTCCTGCCTCCAACTAAAACAATCGCCATGAACCGCGTCCCGGCAGGCGGCACAAACGAACGCATGAACAGGGTCGCTGTCGTAGGCACGGCAGTCGTATCGTACAGGCTGGCTGCGCTGATGAAGCTCAGACTTGCATTATAGCAGTTGACCAGAACGGCAACCCCAATCCCGGTCACGGAAGCATACATACAAAAGCCGACGTACTGCCGGGTCAGTTCTGTCGCTGGAACCACGTTGCTAACTAGCGTGCCTCCTCCGTTTCCGCTTCCGCCCGGATGCGTGAAGCGAAATCTTTTGGCTCCGTGCATCCCATCCGATACAAGCACTCCTGACCCGCCCGGATATGCGGCAAACGTCCAGCAATTGGGCTTCCCATCCGCATCTGTGTCTATCTCAAAAGACGGATTCGGCACTCCTAGGCTTAAGAGATTTCCGCTATCGACGAGGACAAGCAGGGCATCGTCCCGGTTGCGAAACTTCTTCGCCAGCCCGGTCTTAAACGGTTTCCCTCTGGCTAATTCGGTTGTCGTTATTGCGTCAAAACCCATTATCCCCTCAGGATTCTTATGCTGGCGTTTGTCGGATAGGGCAACCTGGTCATGGTCACTATGCTCCCGGAGCTGTTCATCAGATCAACGTACAAATGAGCAATGCCATATAGCGTCCTGGCTCGCCCTATGACCGTCAGGATTCCCCGCTTGTAGGTCGCGCTGGTCGTAGCAAACACATTCGAGACACCCTGCTGGCCGGGAATCCCGCAACTCAATCTCATGCGGGCATAAGCTGTAGCTGACCCGTTCGAAGCAAGCTCAATCGGCATCGCGACCATGACAAGTTCGCCGTCCATATATGGAAAGGCTAACGGATAGCGATAACGCTCATACCAAGTTCCCGACACTGTAGCCCGCTGATCTAGCCCCATCGGAGCCTGCCATCGCAAGGATTCGTTCAACTGAATCACATCCCAAGTTATCTGCGTAGCACCCGCCCCTACGCTTACCGTGTGTGGCACGCCTCCGCAAAGATTTATCCTTATGTATCGAGCCGTGGCTGGCGGTCTGAAACTCCGGGCAAACCATAAGGCGGTCTGTACGTTTGGCACATAGTTAAGTAGCGTAGCCGTGCTGACATACGTCTTCCCGCTCGCGTAATAGTCCAGCGTCACTTTCACTCTGGCAGCCCCACTCTTTGAGCTGTGGACGATTCCGCTGAGCAGATAGTCAACCAGTGGCGAAAGCTCAATGTAGGAGCTTGTCAGCACACCGCCGCCATTCGTCGCGTTGTCTCCCGGGCTGGTCATCTGGTAGCTTTTGCTGCCTTCCTGAAGCCACGTATAGCCTGCCACTGTATCGACGAGCGTGCCTGACCCGCCCGGATATGGAACAAACGCCCACCAATCGGGCTGTCCGTCTTCGTCCCCGTCATAATCAAAGCCGCCGTTCGGAACGCCCTGCGCGATTGTCTGCCCCTTCGAAATCAGCTCCAAGAGGTATTCGTCACGCTCTTTGAAGCGCAGTCCCGCCACTGGTATTCCTTGTGCAAGCTCTGCGTCTGTTAGTGTCCGAAAGCTCATGCGTTCTCCTACCAGAAAAAGTACCCGGCCACTCCATCGGCTACCATGTTGAGGTCATCAGAGAAAAAAGCGTACTCCTTCTCTGCGTCAGTGGCGGTTGCGTAGTCGGCACAAGTGTCGGGCGCGTAAAACGCCGCCCTCTGGACTGGCAACATGAGACATGTCAGCTCGAGCTGGCTGTCCTTGTCCTGCTTCTTCACCACCTGACCAATGTAGCCCAAAACGATTGCTCCGCTTGGCGTAGGAATCTCGTCAGTGGCAAAGCGGGCGTAGTCGCCAACGGCGATATCCCTGTCTTTAAGCTCCACCCGAAACGTAAACAGAGGCAGCGGATTTCGGAAGTACCATATCTGTCTGAACGAAAACGCGTCAATGAACTCCCTTAGCTGGCTTTCCGTGCCACACTCCGGGGCAAGCCATCGGCAATAAAACACCTTCTCTGCGGGTTCTCCGTAGCCCTGCTTGGACTCTGCATCTTTGTCTATTGACAGATCCAACCTAGCGTCCTTATCCCAATACAAAAGCACTCTGCTTACCCGGGAGCCAGGATTCAAATCAATGCTGGGCGTGCGTATCACTAGATTAACTGCGTCAGTCAGCGTCACATAAGCCCTGCCGGGTTCATTCGGCACGTTTCGACGTATCGTTATCTGCTGTCCCTCCGTTATCCAGCTCTTGCAGTTAAGCAAGTCAACAAGCTCAAAGTACAGGTCGCTCAGAGGTAGCTGTTCGGAAACAACTGCCCGGAACGGAAGCTCGCCTCCCGGCCACCCCTTCCAGTAGGCAAATGCAGTGCTGTCGATTGCACTTGCTGGCAAGCCTCCGTCCTTGGACAGCATTTCTTGTAGGATGTCAAACGGGTTCGCAGGGGCGAAGTAGCGCACAAGCGAAATGCTGTCGCCCATCTTATGCTCTGCCCTGACCGATTCGAACTGACCTCTCCCGACCGCCAGCTTGCCCCACTGGGCATCTTCGATGGCGTAGCTCATGATTTCATCGCCTACGCGAATGTACCCGGTCGGCTCAGTCAACGCGGCAGCATCGTCTACGAAGAGAGCTGTCGCGTCAGTCTTCTTCACGGGATCGGCATAAATCGCAAGCTCAGCCGTCAGCTTGCAGTTTATGTCCTTCGGTACTTTCACGTCAGCCAGAGCATCCAAAAAGTCGGCAGCTTCCAGCTTCACCTGCCCGCCCGATATTGTGATGGCATCTATTGTTCCCTGCCATACCTGACGAAACTCGTTCTGTGGCAGCCCTAAAAAGCCCTCTGACACGATTATCTTTCTGCCCTTGTAGTTTTGATTGCGGGCAAGCCACTTCTTCCAAAACGTGCCTTCCACAGTGAAACGCGTGCTGAGATACGGGTCTATGCCGACATCCGTATCTGGCTCATCGAAAAAGGCCACCTTCACTCTGCCCCGGATTGTGAAGTTCGTCTTTATCTCAATCGGCAAGTATTCCACGCTGGTAACATAAGGCCGGGTCGAGAGGTCGATTCGAGCCACATCTTCCCAGCTGTCCACGCCATATCTGGCCTTCCCGTAGGGCGACGCGCCGTAGCTCCCATCACGAAACACTGTCTGAATCTCGCTTGTCGGAGATTTCGCGCTTGAGAAGTCGTAGGCCTTCTCCTTCCTGTCAAAAGCCGACGGAGATTTACAAGTCGGAAACGTGTTGTAACAAGGGCTGCCCGTTCCTGTGCATGGCGAGCTTCCAAAGGTTCGTCCGCACCAGTCCATAACGAGCGTCACAATCGTGATGCGTATGTGCGATATTGCGCTCAGTTTTTCCGTGTAGGGCATAGCTTCTCGCAATCCCTCAACAACGCAGTGGCTGTGGCCAGTTCGTTTTCAATCACCTTCTTTTTGGCTCTGAGGTCAGCCACAGACAAAACAGCACTTTGGTCAGGCCGGGGCTCTCCCGTGGCTGAGTCAAAGTGCTTCACAGTGACGAGGATTCTGTCAGACGATTCCGTAGTCCTCAGGCTTATCAGTTTCTTCTTCTTCAGTTCTGCATAGCGTTCAAGCTCCATAGCCCCTCCTGCCATCAAATCGTTTGCAACGCGAGCTTCTTCCAAACTGTCGATGTCTTCACATACACGTTTGTATCGTCATAACAAATCTCCCCGGTATAGCCCACATCTCCACCAGTCCCTATCGTCCTGCTTCTGTCAATGCGTAGCGTATTCCCCACAAGATGCAATCCTCCGTATGGGCTGGAAAACTGAGGCTCTATCCCAAGTCCTGCGTATCCATGGGTCGTGAGATACAAAAGGTCATTTGCCGCAGATGAGCCGCTTGCCACAGCGAAGACCATTTTTCCGTAGCCCGCCGCAAGCCCTTCGTTTAGCTGTGCCTCTACGCGGATACTCCCAAGGCGGTTGCTTCCGTATAAGCTTGTAAACTCTATCAGGCCAGCTATGTCGTTTCCCAAAAGCAAGCCGCCGCTTGGCTTGCTCCTTCTCAAGGTCAGGGTTGGCGTGGCATCGTAGTCCGATGCTTCTCTGGCGACCATTGCGGCCGTCAAAACATGAAGGCTGGCCTCTGGCTCAACGGCTCCAATGCCCACCCACTTATTGTTCGAGATACGCATGGCTTCTTCTGGCATGGTATGCCCATCTGGCGTGGTCAGGAAAACAAGTCTCCCGCCCATGTCCCCGACTCCAGGCGTGGCATCTACCTCCGCCCGGATTGCCGCTGCCGCCCGGTACGCCACCCCATCATGTCCCGCGAATACAATCGTTCCAAGCCTGTCATTCAGCGACACCAGCCCAACAGTTGCCGACGCCCTGCAGAAGTCGACGACGCTTGCCTCAGCTTGCACGTTCGACCTGCGTTCAAGCACGAGCGATCCCAGGATATGTTCTTCCGCCAGCGGGACGTTTAGGCCGATTCCAAGACGCTTGTTCGTATTGTCCCAAAACAGCTTGGCGTTGTCCTGCGAGACATACCCGTTCAGGTCGGCAAACACCACAGAGCCAAGCGTCAGAGGCTTCAGGATGCTGTCAATCTTCGTGAAGTTCTGGCGGTACGCTTCCGACCATGTAGCCCCGGGGCTTCCATCGTCAGGCAACGCAAGATTCCTGTTAGGCGTATAGGATATGGCCATGCTACATCTCCTTTATCGACTGCATTGATAACGTGAGGCTTCGCCTCACCGGGTCATAAGGCATCTTCAAGGAAAACTTGGGCGGTATTCTGCAATAGTACACTTCGTCAGCAAAGTTTCCGATATCCCAAGCCCAAAAGAACGGCACGCACTTACCCAAGTGCGCGTCCCAAACAGGCTTGAAGTAACTTGCTACCCATGCTGGCGTAAGGTTTTTCCATGAAGCTGATATCGGGCGCGAAATATAGTCCACCGACACGCCCAGCAGGTTCCCCGTCTTACTTGTCGAATCATTAGCTTCTATCGTCTCTGGCTGCGGGTCGAACGGGCTGAGCAAGAAACGTTCAAGTTCAAGTCTTTTCCCGATGAACACGACTGCCAAGCGATACGGCACTGTATTCCCTCCGGCAAGATACAGGCTGAACTCCGTGGCTGTCCTGCTCGGAAACGACCGCAGGAAAGCCCTGTCGCTGGTCGGAGCCGTTATCATATCATGTGTCCCGGCACCCGCATTCGTCTGAATTGCATAGGTGCCGCCAGCACTGAACAGATTGTGTCCAATTATCGCCACAGTGTCCGCGGTCAGTGCTGCGGCCAACGTGACTCTTATGATCTGTAGCCCAAGCGCGTCAGCCTGCCACCACGTGTACGGCCGGAAATCCTTTATGTTCTGCACGTCATACCCGGGGGCAGTTCCGCCGACTGGAATCGTTATCGTTCCCATGTTGTATGCGTTCTGCCATAGTATCGCAGGCTTTGCCATTAGTGGACTCCATCTTTTATTGCCTTCAGGATACTCGGCACAGTTTCGCGGGCAAAAGCATCGTGGTCAATCACATTTCCGTAAATATGATAGTTCACTGTTATCTCACGCGTGGTCGTCCCGATCGCTGTCGTGGACGGAATCGGCGGCTCAACAACTTCCGTTTCCCGCATCGTGGGCGGGGCGGGAGCCACATATTGCTGGCTGGCAATCGCAGCTATCTGTGCCGCCCCCATGATCCCAACGGCGATAGCAAGGGGGATGTTTGGCAGCGCCTTTGTAATAGCAACTGCCGTGTTGATAGCGGCATTCAGCATGGCATAAGCTTTTTGTATTTGGAATGCCTCTTTCTCCTGGGCAATCTTGGCTTGATGTAGAGCCACGTCGCGGGCATACTGCCTTTCGTCGGCTTGCTTTTGGGTCATCTCGCCCTTGTGAACGAGCTTCTGATCGGCCACGGATGCTGCGTTGTTCCGGGCTTGCATTTCGGCTATTGCCTTTATACGCGCCTGCGACCGGTATGCCTCGATAGCACCATAGAGGGCCATGGCCGCCTGCGCGTAGGCAGCCGCAATCTGTACCATGCGTTCGTGTTTTAGCTTGTGCTCGGCGAGCTCCCATTCATTCATTATCTGCCAGAACTCTTGTTCCTGAAATCCTGTCTGCCAAGCCAGGTTAAGGCGGGCATTGTAATGGTCGGCCAATGCCTTCTCCTCAGCGGCATAAGCGTCAGTATTCGTCCAGATCCCGGCGAGCGTCTTTCCGGCCTCATTGAAACGAGACATCCATTCTCCGAGATCACCTTCGATGAGCGCATTCGTCTTTTCTATGGCGGTCCATGCAGCGGAATAGCTCTCCATCTGCGTTTTCAGGCGTTCTTCTTCGAGTTCTTTCATTTTCTTGAGGTTTTCTATCTGCAGGAGTTCAATTTCGAGGGCTTCATATTCCGCGAGCCGGCCTCTTTCCTTGTCGATGAATAGGAGCTCTCCCTCAAGCTCCTTTATTTTCTCAAGATTCTGCTTCCCCTGCTTTTCAACCATGATCTGATCAGCCACCGCTTGAAAATGGGCATCATAAAGTTTTTTTTCCTGGGCGAATCGTCTTTGTATCGCTTCTACTTCGCCGATCTCACACCTCTCAAGTGCGGCCTTATTGATCTTCTCCTCGTATGCAACCGCGGCCTCTTCGAGCTTCAACCTCCCCTTGATCGCCATTATGGCTTGCCCTTTGAGTTCGTCAGTCCAAGCAGGAGCTGGTGTGGTGTCCTTAGAGCCCATCGTCATCATAGAGGGAGTGTCTTTCTGCACACCTACCTTGAACTCATGCCACATCTTCTTCCAGCTTTTGCTCATATGCTCAACAAGGGCATCTCCGCTGGCTCTCATGGTCGTATACCATGCCTTCGGTGCATCTTCTATCATCTTCTGACTCGCCCAACGTATGCGCTCCAGATCAAGCGTGAAGACTCCAATTATCAATTGCCCCAGGCCGACGAGCATGTCCCACAAATACCTTATGCTTGCATAGAGGAAGAGAAATGCGTTCGTCAAGAGCGCTGAAATTGCAACGCCAAGCATCTTGAATATCGAGACGATGTTTTGGCCCCATATGCCACAAAATATCCCGAATTGCATAAACGGATCGGGATCCATAGTCGCTTCTCGCGTCTGCTCAACTTCTTGCCTGACCGTCTGCAGATACTCGATCACAACGGTTGGCGTTTGGCCCAAAATGCTCCAGGCGGACTTAGCTGCAGCGAGGAGATTTGTTCCAAGCTCAAGCCGCAGATTCTTTGCCTGGGCTTCAACCATTTCCATCTTATCCTTCGTACTCATCTGCTGGACCCCAAGACTCTTCTCGAGTTCAGCGGTCCGACTGAGGGCGATCTGCAGTAAGCCCTGCACCTTCTCCCGGGCCGTGAGAGTCTTGTTGTATTCGCCTTCTTCCTTCAGATCAAACGCGCCAATGGCCTGCTTCAATCCCTTTGGCGAACCCCGGACGATGGCGTGAAATATTCTATCAAGGGCTTCTGCGTAGTTATTAGCCGCGCCACCGGCTTCATCAAAGCCACCCTTCGCATTCGTCTTCATGAAATCAGCCAGAGTGACGGTGGCCTTGGCGAGTTTTATAAGCTGGTCCGGCGTCAGATGCTTTTGCAGTCCCTCACCGGCTATTTTTGCCGCATCTGAAATAGATAACATCCCGTTTGAGGCGCGGACCATGTCGTTGATAATGCTGTTGGCCGTCATTCCATACTGGCCGGCCAATGCGTTCAATTGGTCTTTCTGTTCCTCAAAGTCTGCGGCCTCGCTCAGCATGTCCCAACCCTTCTTGATTGTGTAGTATGCTCCGTAGATCTTAGCTGCTGTTCCCACCCATGTCTGACTTAGAGCCCGGATATCGGCCATCATACTTGCGCTCATGGAACCAGATGTGGATTTGAGATCCTGCATATGCTGTTTTGAAAGTGCGAAAACGGCCTTCGACTGGTCGTCGGCCGTGATTACAAATCTGAGCATCTTATCCGTGACTTGCGCCGGCATTTTTCGCTGCCTCTTCCTTTGCCTTATCCACTGCGAATCGTTCTCGTTCAGACTTCACAATACCAACGAGCCGCCATTCCTCATCGGTTAACTCATGGCGGCTCACCGGACATCCCGCATCAAGCAGATCAAGATATGCCAGGAGCTTGAAGATTATTGGTTCTTCTGGGTCCCGGCTCCATGCGCAATCTGGGCATATTTCCTTCTCCGCGAACTCTGCAGGATTTTCCTGAAAAGCTTGGCACTCATCACAATCGGGGATGTCCGCCCGCTCGCAAAGCAAGCGGACATCCTTTTTCAGTTTTTTACGTCGACCTCATTGTCTTCAAAGCACCGGAAGATCACATCGTTTTTCCAGTTCATGGGAATGCGATCAACATGTGCTGGTGTGATGGGATCGTCTCCATCGTTGAGATTGTCCACCCCGATAAGCAGCAGATCGAAAAAGTCAATCCTCGCCTGAAGAGCCCGTCCCTTTACTTTGCCATGCCGCCCGATATCAAACCGGCTTTCCAAGAAATGATTCAGTTCTGGATTTGTCGGCGGCCGGAACTGAAACGTGACTTCTTCATCGCCGACCACCAACGTGATAGTTAATGATTTTGGTATTTGTGCCACTGGGAGTCCCCTTTCCTTTGTGCTATGCGACGAGATATGCCGCCTTCGCGTTGTAGCCTTCAAGAATAAATGGCGGATTCGTCCCGTCCTCAAAGACCTCGATATCGAGGTCGCAGGTCAATATGTCGTTAGCAGCGCCCTTAGGCCATGGGGCCTTTTTTAGTTTGGTGCGCGGGATGATGAGCTGAACGCCGTAGTACAGCGTTCCACCCTGCGCGATGGGTCCGGCTCCCTTGAGATCGAACTCAACGGCCAGAGGATTCTGGTTTATGAAATCTCCTAGCTCGGTGGAGTCGTTATAGAGAAGGTTTATGGCAAGAGCACTCTTCCTCCGGCCATAGTCATAGTCCTGGCCAACACCACCACCGCCAGAGCCAACCTGTTTTTCACCGGCGTTGTCAAATTCGAAGGAAAAGCTTTTAAGCCGGACTCCCAGGGCCCTGGGAGTGCCGCTCGAGATATCCTCAGCCGCCTGGACTAGGGCCGGGCTTATAGAAATGGCATTTCCGCTTTCCATCCAGACCTTGCAATCCCTCATCTTGAGCCAGCTTTCGGTGACCGCGGCTACAAAACTGGTTGTCGATATGGCCCGAGTACCAGAGCCTATGAGATCTGCTTCGAGTGAAACCATTCCACTGGCTTCGCCTGAGAGCTTGAACCGGGATCCCTTGACGCCCTTGAAGGCGTACTGGAGGTCGCCGATTAACGCTTCTGCCTGAATGCTCGGTATGGCAGTGCCGAGCGCAACGCGGACAACCTTGTGCTTGTATGCAATCAGTGCGCCATCCTGGGTGCTTGTTATGCTGCCCCCAACCAGGCCGGCCATGGCTATCACACTATTGGGTTTCGCATTTGTCTCTTTGTATGCGATCTTCAGTCCCTGCTCGACGAGTTCCTGGTCCGTGCCTTCCTCAGTTCCGGTGATGTCATCTTTGTCGGTCACCACCTTGTCATCCCAGTCGACCTCGGCGGAGAATCCTTTCATGCTGTAGGCGTTCGCGGCGCTCATGGTCACGCCGGCGTCATAGGCCGTTTCCTTCTTGTAGGCGCTGATCATGAACTTACTGGCCCATCCTTTTTTGGTTATCATTCCTTTTTCCCTCCCCTCGGCTTGGTATCCGCGCTTTCTGCGTCGGCTTTTTGCTTCTCCTTCGCGGGCTCAAAGTAGGCATCCGACCATTCATCCCGGTCATAAATCTTCCTGGCCTTATATGATTTGAATCTCCCGGGTTCCTTGCGATCTGGTTCTTCATGCGAAACTTTGCATATGACTTTCATGATTTCCCCCTATTGATAGGGATTGAAAGGCTCGGTGAGATATGTGACCTGAAAACTGAATTTCGCACCAACAAGCTTCTTGCCTTGATGCAGCATCACAATGCTATCTTCGGACGGTACGGTAGTATCCTCCGCCAAGCCGCCCCATGTGAGATTTGCGCCAAGGCACTTCGTTATGTCTGCCAACATCAGCCTCAGCATTTGCGGCGGTTCGATCTTCTGCAAACTCGTTTCCTTGGAACCGAGCAGGAGCTCGCCCTCGACTGTCATCGTATGCTCGTGTTCCTGGGCAGCAATAAAGGTCCCTTGTTTGGTATCCTGAAAATTGATACAAGGGAGCAACGTTTCCGGGACGGCCTCTTCCCGCCATTCAAAAACATGTTCTCCGAGGTCTGAATTGTATCCATTCTCGACCCGGATCCCGCCAAAGCCGGCGAGTATGGCCCGCATGATGAGCTCGTCAATCGGGATCTGGTCTGTCATTGCCTTACGTCCTGCTGAATGGTGAGAGTGAATTGCAGGGCGGTCCTGGGATTGGTGTCGTCAGCGTCCCGGACCTCAATCTCGGCTGAATAGGATCCAATCACGGCCGTTTCCTCAGCCGTGAGCGTTATCGTGCAAACGCCATTGACAGGATCTGTGATCGTACATACCCGGTTAACCTTGGCAGACGCATTGGGGTCCGTAGGACTGACCTTGACACAGAAGTAAGGCTTCTTGTCTGTAAGGTTCCATTGAGTTCCAAGATTGAAGGTGAAGCTCTTTACATCGCCACGCTTAATTTTCTGCTCTGCTATCGAAGAAACCGTAACAAGGTTCTGCAGGATCCCTGCGGCCAGGTTACCCGTAATGGTTTGTTCCCTTGCGATGTCCTCTCCTTCCGCGATATTTCGCGATGTGAGCTTGCGGGCAACATAGGACCAAATGGATACAACCAATGTATCGAATCCCGTAAGCGTCCTTTCGGTCGTCTGCCAGACCTTATCCGCGCCTGCCTGCAGGATATCCACAGCGCCCTGCTGGACGCTTTTGACGAAATTGTCCCCGTCGAAAAGGAGCTTTTCGGTCTGCAATTTGATTAAGTTGATAGCATTCACCGCGTGCGGCGCGTGACATTCCCACGATCCATCAAACCCAAGACTCAACGGAGAGCCGCTCGTGCGCTGGACGTAGTATACGCCTTGATAGAGTTCCGTCCCCGGGAAAGCTGATGCGGGGAGGAGGAGTTTGTAGATGCCGCCTCCTAGTTCCACCCAATCGTCCGTCGTCGGTGTGAATATCGTCCACGAGCCAATCTCCGCAGGAAAGCTATTACCAGTTGCATATCTGACTGTGAGTTGCGAATACAACACATACGTCAGCCGAGTCGTAAAGTCCGCCGAACTGACTAGTTTCACGGGAACCCAATTCGCGTTTAGACTTCTGCATTTCCAGGCCACGTCAGAATTCTCCCAGGCTCACGCCTTCGATGCGTTGTGTTTCCCCACCCGCCATTGAGAGGATCAATTGAGCCCGGTTTGCTTCAATTGCATTTCCCGAATAAATCGAACATCCCAGTTCTACATTCGGCGGAAGTGGGGTTTTTACTCTCAATCTGAAATCCGTCCACCCCCCCTTGTTGATTCCAGAAGCGCCGACAGGAACCCCCTTCCATCCCGTCGAATTGATGTTCAACTCACTTATGAGATTCATCGAAATATCCCAATCGGCTAGGTCAAGAGAATCCCCAAAACACCCGGAACATATATGGACTTGATGAACCATAGTTCCAAATACCTCAGAAACTTTGAATTTCAAAAGCGCAGACGCTATCGCTCCCGACACTCCGGAAGTATCAAAAAAGAAGAACGCCCTGTCTTCTTCCATGATCATTCCCTCTTCATTGTTCAAATAGTAAGAAAACATGACCGTTGATAAGGTATCAATAAACTCAGATGGCATGGCAATGTATCCGTCTTTCGGGTCGCTATAAGGAAATGCCATCAGTGTTTCCCCTCAGTAGAACTTTCTTAGCACAAGAATTAGAGTGAATGAGCTTCCGCTGCTCGCTCCATAGCTTTTCAAGACTATACTTCCTGCCGTCACGAAAGACGTCGGGCGCAACCAGCCTATCGAACTGAAATCCCAATCACCAGTCGCCCCGCTGGCCGATGCCGCAAATGTTCTCCCGCCGATATCAAATATGCGTTCGACTCTTAGCCCAACAGTGTCCCTATCCGACCACCATCCCGTTAGCACTAGGCCATTCACAGAAAAGTACATTCGCTCAATTGCGACACTCGCAGGAGCCGGGGCCAAAGAATCGATCCGCACAACGGTTGATTCTGAGTCACTTGTGGCCCAAAACCCGCTCAGTTTGACAATTGCCCGATCGTTGGTGTCCTTAATCACCTGTGTCAGCCATGTGTTAGGGTAGCCCGCCGCTGCCCAGGCTGACGCGCACCACAGAGAGAGCATTGTGACGATCGCTACTAATATGAGAGTTTCTTTCATTTGTTCCCCCAGGATCTACTTGTTTTTCTTGAAAACCCCGTAGATGAATAGAGCGATCGCCCAGAGTCCTGTCACGGCTGCTATGATGCTCTGAACATGCGCCTGGATTTGATCCAGCATTTCGGGGCTCAACGTCATACCGGTCCTGACGAGCACCACGAAACTGATAGCCCCTAGGATGATCGCATTCCACCTGCGTGTTGCGATGACAGGGCGGGGCTCACCCGTCTTTACCTCGAATTCGCGTGCCACATTCTTGAACAAGAGGATTTTTGGCAAGTAGGTAATAACCCTCGGTAGAAACCTTGCATTTTGTATTACCAGCTTCACTAGCTTTCCCATGTCAGATCTCCTTATATGATATGCGGGCTGTCCTGCCGCCGGACGCCCGCCTTTACATCTATTGTGCGACGGCGGAGACTCCTCTATCAGGAGTACCGAAGCACAGCGGCTCATCCCCCCTGTTGGGATGTATCCGTTATTTGGCCAGTTTCCATGATCCGAGCTAATTCCTTCGCTCTATTTCCAACTTGAGAAGCCCACTTCGAGTTGAGCATTTCTTTCGCTGCCAGGGCATAGTTCCCGAATTCGATGAACCTAATTGTATTCTTGAATCGCGAGAACTTCTCAAGACCCAGGTTGAAAATCATGTTCACGATCACGGATTGTCGCGGCTCATCCAAGGAGGCAAACCAGACGAATTTTTCAGCCTGCCTCCTTGCGACAAATACATCACTTCTAAGAAGGAAATTTGCTTCATCTTTCGAAATGCCAACATCATCAAGATTTCTGCCAAAACCAATAGTCAGTTTCCCCACTGAATCTCTGTAAGGTTTCTGGCGATATCCTTCATGCCGCTGGAGCTGTTCAAAGACGACATAAAACACACTCATATCTATTCTCCATTTTCCGGTTCATCAAACCGGTCCGGGATGTTGGCATGGATTATCAATGCGTTGAGCATTTTCAAACTGGTTCTCTGATTTTTTTCGATGTTGCATAACCGCCGATCAACGCCTTTATGGGTTGGTCCACACGCCGTCACGTCCACTTTCTTCTCACTTAGATCCTTGATATTCTCCCGTGTCTCAGCCAGCCGACTGTTCACACCCAACGCAGTGAAAAGTGTCCCCAAGAGACTGGTACCGGCAATCACACCAACAATAGCAATTTCGCCTCCGGTCATGAGTTCATTCCTTGCTCAGAATCAAAACCGTCCTTCCATGGCCGCCGTCAGGCTGGATGCCGCGGATGTAATAGATCGTTCCCTTGATCACGATCACATCCCCATGCTTAGCGCCGGCCACGTCAACGGTCCTGCATAGCGCCTCCGGCTGCGTGGACTCCACAGTACCTTCTTGCGGATTCGCAGCCAAGAAAGTATCCTCGAGGATTACGTTGATCGTCTGACCATTGAACGTACCCTCATGAAAATCCTTCAGGATGTTCAGTAGGTCCGTTTCCGTCACCTGCGGATCACCGAAGAAACTCATTTCTTGCCCTTGCCCTTGTTCTTGTCCTTCGCTGACTGCCTCAGGCCTGCAGCAGCTTCCATGTCCGGGGAAATGCTCGCGTTCTCCGAGTCCGCGTCATTCTCCTTCCCCAGAGGCTCAAGGCATTCGGCCAGAGCATGAGAGATCTCGCCGTCAAAACCGATTTCCTCTCCGGCCTTGAATTGCACGGGATCCTTAATTTCGAATCGGCCTCTTCCCACCGACTTCAGACAGTGACTTCGGGCATCTGCCTGCTCTGGCGACAAACCCAGCACGCCCGTGCGCAGGGTTAGAGCTGTAAGGACTTTGAATTGGTTCATGATTCCTCCACGATATGGGGCCGGCCGCTTTGACCGGCCCCAAGGTCATAAGGTCATATCGGATCTGCTTTTCCGAACTGCTTAGATCAAGATGATTTGGCAGGCATGCCGCCACTGGCCGTAACCCACTCCACGGTAGGCCGAGATGCCGTAGTGATGCTTATGACGGTAGAACTCAAGCTCACTGCCCTCAGCGACGGCTGCGACTTTGACATCCTCTCGCTGCTGTCTGATGAACGGCTTCGTGTACCCGTCAGCCCTGAAAACGGAGAATCTATCCGTCCAGGTGAGATCCCCATTCGTTATGAGCTTGATCTCGAAATCCGAGGTCACGATGGTGTTGGTTTTTCCGCTCGTCAGAACGGGGTTTACGATCGCCGCAGCTGCAGACATCATCAGGGACACCGGCACCATGACCCTAAAGCTCTTCGCTCCACGATTCGCGGGTTTGCCCTTTTCGTTTTTGAAACCGAGCGTTGTCTGGATTGCATAAAGAATCAGGAGTTCCATCTCTTCGGGGCTTGGCGCGGTCACGGAACCATGCTGATTGCAGGGCAGAGCGGAGATGTCAACCGAAACCTTATTGCTCTGAACTCCGGAGTCGCCCCCTTCGTGGTCCGTATCAAAGAAGTAATGGCTGTCATAGCACACGCCAGCAGCGCCGTTCAGAATCTTGTCCGACAAGAGTTCTATCCAGTGCGTATTGGCCTGTGCAGCATGTTCGTCAATTCGGACCTTCAGCTGTCCTGTCTGATCGAACTGTAGATCGTAGATGTCAATCTCCAGGGTGCTTTCATACAACGTGTTCTTGATTTTCTGGCCAGCATCGCTGAGACCAACAGGCTGTCTTCCGCCCTTCCATTCCCGCATGGTGGGCGCCGGGCCAATCCACTTGTATTCCTCTTCCGCCTGGGTGCTTTTGTCGAAGAACATGGAAAGATCCGCAGCCCAATCGAGGCCTATCCCTTGCTCCAGGCGTTCATAAAACATCCCGATTACTGCTCTTGAAGACAACACGCTTGCAGCCATAGACTTCTCCTCTCTATTTTTCCGAATCCGTTTTCACGAACTTCTCATATAGGGGCACATGCTGTTCCAATAAGAGCTGCTTGGCATCTGCCTCCCGAAGGCGGTCCGCGATGATTGTCGTTCCCAATTTGTCGATTCGCATGTCTTTCTCCGTTGCCTGTTCCGGATTCCACGTTACCCGTCCTTCAGCCTCATTCATTCCCATTGCCTCAATTTCCTCGGGAGTGAAAGATAGAGTCTCCCGCAGCTCGCGCAGGGTTTTCATAGCGATGAAGCTGCCCTTCCCCTGTGGACTCAGCAGGTCTATCAAGAGAACCCGATCAAGAACGGAGAGAATCATCCGCAAACCCCTTTCGTTCCTCCTTTACGTCTTATGCGTCAGACTTCACGAGAATCGAGTATGCCGTTCCACCGAGGAGCACCTTGAGATACTTCGAGGTTACACCACCAGCACCCGAGTCTGCGATGAACGTTGAACTCGCATCCAAGGCCAAGAAAGCATCGAAGGCCCCCGCGCCAGGATTCGGGCAGTAAATCGCAACCGCCTTGCCCGTATGCGTTCCGCTCAAGTCATTCGACTTGATGAGAAGACCTGCCAGATAGCATCCCGATCTGATGATTGCTCCGGTAGGCAAGTCAACATGACCGACCAATGCACCCGCATTGGAAACGGTCGCGCCATTGACTGTCTCCACATATCCCCAGACACCGCCGAGAATACCCGTGGACTGGACAGCGACAGCGCCCAGCTTCAGCTGCCCCTGCAAGCCATAGGCCGAGCAGTCGATAGCGCCGATCGTGGTCGTAATGAGTAGACGCGACACCTGTGCCCTATGCGCCAGCGCCGTGAGCGCCACCCCACCATCGTCGGCATAGATCCTCTTCACTGCGGTTTTGGTCGCACCGAGGGCGATTCCATAGCCCGCCGTGACGGAAGAAAATACCCCGAGATTCTCGGCCTCTCTCTTTGCCTCGCACTTCACGACGCCAACGCCGCTTGAGACATACCGATAGACATAGCCGATACGGCTATTGCTACCGGAAACCAGCGTGAAGGTGTCATCATCGCTGGCATATACATCTTTCCCTTCGTCCGTGATCGCCAGTCCGCTTATGGGGAGTATCACCAAGCCATCCCCATCGAGGCGAACGTTCCTATCTCCCGCACTGCCGCCCGTATTGTCGACTTTGTCTTCCGCGATCCCGCAGAATTTGTCGCCGGCAACAAGGGGGCGCATGTAACCCGCGGCATTGTCGCCAACGCAGGCCCCTTCGTAGATAATGTCGTTTGCGATCACCGGCTTTTCGTTGATCGGACCGACTTCCTTTGTCCTTGGTTTATTCGCAGCTAATGTAGCCATCTGCCACTCCTCTCTCTTTCACGTGATCCAGAATGTTGAACGTTCTTCCTCAATAATTCTCAGGACTTGGGAATCTGGCCTCCATGATGAATTTTCACATCCCCGGCCTCTTCATGCTTCCGGAAGGCCTTGTATGCGCCAAAGTCACCACCGAACTCTGCGCGCAAGTTCTCGTCCTTGTCCCATGCCGCCTTTGCCTTGTCCTCAACCGAGGCACTGGCGTCGGCAGCGGGCTTGCCCGTTTCTTCGGGGGCATCGGCGTGAGTAACCGATGGCCCATCCTCCCGGAAGTCCTGCAGACGCTTGCCTATGACAACCTGTTCTGCGGCGAGAACCTTCTCGGCCGCTTCCGCCGGCGTTGTCTTTCCGTCGTATATAAGCGTCTTAATGAGCTCCTCATGCCCGGGCATCACCTTCTCACTTACTCCTTTGATTCTCTCCCGTTCTTCTCTTGCCCCAAGCTCACGGCCTTCCTTCCGGCCGACTTCGGTCCCGACATTGAGGCCGCGGAGTTCAGCCTCGCTATCAATCGCCGCAAACACATCCGGAAACTGTTCCTTCAGTTCTTCCTTCGTCATAGTTTCCCCCTCTGCCCTTGATTCATCCTTCTTCGCAGCCTCAAACTGCCCGTTATGTCTCCCACAATGGCCGCGCGCTTCGGCCTCTGACCAAGTGTCCTCCTTGTATCGAAATGCCTGATCTTCCATCTTGCCCGTATCTTTTCTTGTGCCGCGTATAACATCGTAGATTTTGCCTACGCTCGCGCTTTTCCGCGGGACACGGGTCCATTTCTCTTTTCCGTCCTGATATTCATCCGGATCATGGAGCCTGCATGAATGTTCATCTGCATAAGGCATAAGTGCCTCTCCTTGCGTAATCCATCTGGCCTGCGACAAATTCTCGCCTTCTCGTTCTCGACTTGTTCCGCCGATATGGTTTCCACTCAACTCGCCATTCCCAGAGAGCGCCCGAAGAAGGTCATCAAAGCCAATGATGCCGTCAGCAAGACCGACCTCGATCGCATCCCGCCCCACGAAAATCTTTCCCTCGGCCATATTTTCCATGACGTGCACCAAGGGGCGATCCCGGAGCTTAGCGATGTCCTCTACAAACGCTAAATACGTGGGCCTCGTGACTTGTCGAATAGCGGCCTCACCTTCTTCTGACAGAGGTCTGTAGCTCGATGCGGCCCCTTTATACTTTCCCTCCGCAATTTCGGTAGTCTTCAATCCCCGCATTTCTTGGGCCTTAGAGACATCGAGATGAGTGGCAACGACTCCGATTGATCCGACCATCGTAGTATTGCTCGATATGAAGACCTTGTCGGCAGCAGCTGCGATCCAGTAGGCGGCACTGCAGCATGTTCCGTCCGCATAGGCGATGATTGGTTTCACCGCGCGGAGCGAAAATACCAACTTCGCCAATTCCTGTGTCCCATCCACCGTACCGCCCGGGCTATCGACCCTGAGCACGATGCTCTTGATATCCTTTCGCTTGGCAGCTTCTTTGAGATCTCGGGCCACAAGTTCCGTAGACGTGCCATCGCTGATCTCGGTCAACATATTCATCTTTTTCGCAATGACGCCCTCGACAGGGATAATTGCCGTTCCGTTCAAAACTTCATATGACTCCGGCCCATCCTTTGCAGGTCCACCAATCAGCGACCGGATCTCCCGCATGTCTATCTTCTCACCGCGCAAATGGCGGCAATAAATCTCTATGATTTCCTGATGCTTCTCGGGCAGAATCAGCCATGGACTTGTTATCACATCGAGTAGTCTCATCAATCCCTCGTCGGAGCGGGAAGGTTCAGGACGGTCTTCTCCTGGAATGTTGGCAGCTTGGCGTCTATCAGCTGTACCTGCTCCTTTTTGAGCTGAGCAAGATTCTTCTCCCAACTTCCGCCGGTGAGCTCTGCTGTCTCTTTTTCCCGGGTCGAAAGCGAGATCTCGATTCTTTTTCCGGCAGCGACGATCTCATCCACTTCTTGGATCATACCCTTGGCCGGCCCCGTCCACGTCGCACCGCAATATGCTTTCCGGATCAATGGATCAGCGAAAAACCCAGGGGCATGGAGGCGCCCAGAGGCGATCGCCTCATAGAGAAAAATCTCATAGATGGGCCCGCACAGACTGGTAACCGTCCATTGGCGTCTGCTGCTGAAGAATTTCCAAGCCTCAATGAATGCCGCTCGAGCTGCGGTGTAACTGGTCGTGAAGCATTTCATGAGGATCTCGCGGGGAATCTCGAGGGACATCCCCATCTGATTCATCAGTGATGTTATGAATGGTTCGAACGCCTGATTCGGTCTTCCTGGATTTGCAAACTCGACATCCTGGTCGCGAGTAAGTCCTACAATGGTGCCACTGCCAAGTTTGTAGTCTTCCTCGCCCGCTTTTCGAGTATCATTCCCACTCGTTCCAACCATCTCCGCGAATTCTGTTTCGCCGCTTTCCGTTTTTACAAAGACGGTGAACATGCTTGAAACCACGGCTGCCATGATTTCAGCTTCTGTGTATCTATCCAGCTGCTTGAGTGGCTCGATGATTGGGGCCAGAAACGGGAGGCCGCGTGTCTGGCCAGGGCGCAGGACCCGGAAAAGATGGAGGATATTCGGTAGTTCGGATTTATTGCTGAATGCTGCAACATGATCCCATTCTCTGGGCTTTCGCATAATCGCTGCGCCGGGATGCTGTTTCAAAATATGATAGGCCTTGGGCGCGCCATGCTCATCTTTTTCGACCCCGGCCATTATTGTTTCCGTATCTGTCTTCCCATCCGGATTACAGAGTCTGTCGGCCTCAATTACCTGCAGCTTGGTGAAATAAGGAAATATGCCGCGTTTGAAACGAGGGATATTGACAAGGACATCTCCATTTTCCAACACTTGGCGAAAACAGAGCTCTTGAATGCCGGCAAAATTCAACTTTCTCTCTGAATCACATTCGGGCGATTCGCTCCATAGCTGCCATTCCAGATCCGCCCGTTTCTCCCATTCTTCCGCCTCGGCTTCAGTCATTCCGAGAACACCGGGGTCAATTTGCGAATGCATGATGAGACCGGTGCCGATCACGTTTGTGCAGGTCGTGTTGATTGCCCCAGTCGCTATGGGGGCGTTACGAACGAGGTCCCTGCTGCGTTCCCGAAGTGCTGAGAGATCAGGCAGAAGATCGGCATCTGCATCGCCTCCGGGCGGACCCCATGTCTTCATCGCTCGCCGAGAACGTGAACCTCCAAAGTAGCTGCCTGCCGCAGCTGCGGAAAACCTTGCTTGTAACCGTTGGTTAGCAAGGATGGGATCTACAAAACGGATTGCCCTATCGAGCAAGTTCTCGCGCGCCTCAATCTCTTTGCCACCAATTGTGAGTTTGAGGTTCATCCGTCAGTCGGCGTCACCGCGCGAACGCGGATCCCGCCGCCCCCCGATGCTTCTCTTTCTATGCGTTCTACCTCTCCCCTCCAGAATTTAATCATTTCCAGCACTTCGGCGAGATTTGCCCTCGTCAAACTCGTGTTTCCTGCCCCGGTAGCGATCGTGTAACTCTGACCTGCAGCTATCGCCGTGCTTGCCGCGAGATAAGCTGCGAGCTGTGCCTGAGCATCCGGCAGTGTTATAGCGGCCATGAATCCCCCCTGGGATTGTCTTCTTTGCGCGTGCGCGGTCCGGCGAGTATCTGATCGAGGGAGCTTCCTGTTGACGTGCTCGAGAGCAGCATTGAAACCACGAGTTCGAGCGCTGCTACGTCCATTTCGGATTTCTGATGTGCGCCAAGTTGTTCCTGCGGTTCAGGTAGAGTTATTCGGGCCATGAGTTTTGCTCCATAAGCTTCCTTACCTTAGTTTGCCGGAAAGGGTGGGGGGGTCGTCAAGATGGCATAGAGACATCTAGATAGGCATAGAGACAAAATCTTTGGGGGTATTCCGGAAAACGAACGCCAGATCTATTTCTGCCAGAAATCGGGAGAGATTGTCGATCGTTCCACAAAGTTCTCAACTGAAGCCGCGAGTATCCGCATTCCTCTGCCGCCAGGATGCGTGTTCACAGCCTTGAGCAGTCCGCTTTTCACGAGCTTGTAAACTTGGGTGCGATTCATATCCAGCATCCGCGCGACAGTCGTCACTCGATACAGAAGGGGTTTCAATCTTTGTCTCCTACGCCCCTGCTTATTACTCGCCACCGTGGGCGGACGGGCGCCGTCACGTCGAGATTTCCGGAACTCAGGGCATCAACGATCTTGTCAACATTCACACCCGAGATGGCCAACGCTGCAAAGTTGAGCACTTTGAGATCAATCGCCTCATTGCGTGCCTGCGGAGTAACCTTTCTATACTCGCGGTATGGAAAGCCGCGACGATATTTGGTCACGGCCTTCTCGGCAGAGAGTTGCTTGAAAAACTCATCATCGAATCTGGCGGGCGAATGCATATATCCCGGACCGGATTCTTCAATCTTCAATCGCGCGAAAAGAATGTCTTTTGCAGTATCAACGCCGATTGGAAAGAGTTTCACCTTGGCGAGATTACTTGTCGTAGGCCGGCCGACCAGGGGCATTCCGGGCGAGCTCAAACCCTTTGTGGCAAAGATTCGTTGCCCCTGACGCGGTTTGACGAATCCGTAGACATGTTTGGTGTATGCGCCCGAGTCGATGCAGGTGCAGAATATTCTGAGCGCTGCGCCCGATTCATGCTGCCATGTTTTCTGCAGGTAGTCCCACAAGAGCTGCCATGTCGATTCCTGCGTGGGATTCCCCTGGAAAGCCTTCCAGTCCATGTCCCAGGACTCTTCACCCCTACCCCAGGCATCGACCAAGACCTCGAGTCTATCGGCATGAACATCAACTCCCGCAGTCAGAAGTCCAGCTGTGGCCGGAACTACCTCTCCATATTTCTCCCGTCTTCGTGTGAGCGTACCCAGGCTTATCTTTTCGGCTTCTTCTTCCCAGGTTTCCGCGAGCTCAGTGTTTGTGAATGTTTTCATCAGGGCGAGATCCTTTTTGGCTTCCAGGTATTTCTCCATTATGGACGCCCAGGATCCCCATCCCAGTGGCCGGTACAGTCCAGACAGTTTGAAGCCGGCAATCTTGTTGCGCGGCGCCTGCGGGACCCATCTCCCATTCTCGAGCATCCAGGGCTTGTGGAATTCGGGAATAAGCTTGCTACACGATTCGCATTCATATTTCGTTTTCTCGGGATGATGAATGCCATGCTTGTCCTTGTCCCTCAGCTGACTGAATCGCAATGGCTGGAGGTGCGAGCAAAGCGGACACGGGACATGATATTCCCGTTGATCGCTGTTCTCATATGCTCGCTCGATCCTTGATGCCCCCCGTATCTTGGGAGTCGAGAGCATCAGGATCTTGCATCGGGCAAACGTTGTTGTCCGGTTTATGGCCAGGGTGACTGGATCGCCCTCGCCTTCCACGTCAAGCGGATAGCCATCGATCTCATCCAGGATTAAGAACCTGACCGCCATGAATCGCAGTCCTGCGGCGCTGTTTGCTCCCGTTAAGACCAGCATCCCGCCCTGAAATTCCTTGAGAAGCGTTGTATTGCCTGACTCCCGGCGCCACGATTCTTTGACAAGATTTCTCAGGACCGGCGTGTCAGTTATCGTTGGCTGAATACGCTGCCGCGAGACTTTCTTCGCCACGTCAACGGTGGGCTCCACAAACATGATGGGCCCAGGCGCCAGGTGCATAACATAGCCAACGAGGTTCTCTGCGGCTTCCGTGCCGGCGATCTGATGGGGTTTCTGAAAAACAACCCTTTGGATCGGCGATGCCGGCGAGAGACAATCCATGATCTCCCGAAGGTACGGCACTCTTGAGGTTCGCCATCGGCCAGGTTCTGCAGATGACTCGCTGGGGACCACCCGGAATTTATCCGCCCATTCGCTAATAGTCAGCGCGGGGTCAGGCATCAGACCTCGAGCAAACGAATTGCCGTAGATCTCAGCTGCCGTTAGTCCCATTTCCCTTCACCAGTGTCTCGAGAGCTAGTCGAATCTCGTTCTTCAGAATAATTTCGATTTCGAAGCTGTCGGTCTTGGCCGCGAGGCTTGCGGAAATCCTGCCGGGGATGTTGAGCAGGTTATCCCTGACCTGACGGGCAGAATCGAATGCTGCCTTCTTGACTTTCTCGGTATCCACGAGTTTCCCGGTCCGGGTCTCGAATTCAAGTCTTGCGATTTCAGCCTGGTAATGCTCTTTCCGAATCCTGGCATCCAGGTAGGTGCCTTTCTTTCGGCTTACTTTTGGCCCTTTTACTGGACGCCCAGGACCCTTTCTGAATGGGTCCCGGGCTGGATCCCGATTGAGCCTGAGCTCGGCGTCAGCTCGCTTCGGGTCGATCTTTCCCCTGACAAGGGTAATTCGCCCCTCTCTTACGGCCTTGCTCACAGCCTGATGTGATACGCCTCTCTTTTTTGCATAGGCCGAGAGAGTAAGGAGAATCGGCCTTTTCCTATGACGAATGTGAGCTCGTTTTTTTGTTTTCAAACATCATTCACCTTGTAGCCTGCGTGATAATTCGCAACCTCGTTTAGAGGTCTGTGGTGAGAGAAGCCTTGCCAGCTTTGCTATCCGCATCGGGTTAGCTCCTGGAAGGACCCAAAAGATTTCGAGAATGTCTCGCCCCCATCATTCGCCACCTCCGCCTTCTGCGAAGAACTTAACTCGAGATGCGAATTCTTTTGCAAGTTGCTCCTGAATTCGTGCCGTGACAGCGTTCAGGTTTTCTGGCTTCTTGACGATGCTTGCATATCCGATTACTTTTCTCGCAATCAATGGAAGGCGGTCCTTTCCTTTGCGTTGGAAGACCTGGACGCCTCCGCCTTTTCCGGCAGCGATGAATGCATGGGGCAATTGGGTGACCTTTCCCCGAACGACCTTAGCAAAGACCCCCTGAGCAGAAGCCCTCGAGAGTTGCCTTCCCATGATGCCCCAGCCGTATATCTTGTTCCGCTTCACTGCGAGTTGAGTTTTTCCTCGAACGGACCGCGGTTCGAAATGGGTAAGGGAAATTGGCTGATTGTGTACCGTAAGAATGACTTGCAGATTTCCCAGATTCCTGAGATCGACGCTGAGTTTCTCGTCTACATCTTTCTTTTGGATATTGAATCGTTCGCGAATCTGCGCTGAGATGATGGTCTTCCCTGAGTTGGCAGCCCGGCGTATCGATGTCTTTGCAATATTCCTCACCCTGGATGAGTTCAGGACCTTGAGAGCTTCTTCTACTCCTTGAAGCTGTATCTGTATCATGGTAGTTCCTTAATCATGAATCTCGGCCCCGGACATATTGGCTATCTTTAAGCATAATGTCGCCCCCTGTATTGCTTCGCGTTGTATCTGCTCGGCGGTTCCACATTCAAGGATCGCCCTTGCCAGTTCTCCAATTTCCTCAATAAGAATGACTAGCCATTTTTCAGGTGGATGATCTTGGTATCCCCACTTGTCAATCTGGTTGTGGTCTTCTTCCATGACCTTCAAAAGCAGGTCCCCTATCTCCGTCAGCCCACGATCCCGCATGTTCCCATAGCGCCCTCTTTCGGTTCTGCTTCTGCATTTCGCCATAGGTTGCTGCATATCCCAGGTCTGCACCCACGGTATGACCCGTTTTTCTCGCGTGTTCTCTCGCCTTATTTTGTCCAATTAGATAATCATCACAGTACCAGTCGCAATCTTTGCACTGTCCGACAAAATGCACTAACCACTTACGAAACTTCTTCCTCATTTCCCCTCCCGCTCGTCGGTCCCAAGAAATGAATTGTGCGGTTTTTGTGCGGTAGCCGTGCGAAAAGGACGGCTATTCATGGCCAAATAGATGATTCCGGAGTGGCGGTCTGACAAGTAGTGGTAATGAATTAAGAACGGAGGATATAGTCTGGGGATCCTTCCAGAGTCATTACAAGTGAGGAGCTCTACCGTTGAGCTACGCCAGCCCGTTGTACTTCATGAACCAATCTTCGCAACCCAAGTTCCCTGCGTCAATAACTGGCTTACCTCAGGCCTTTCAGGTCCACAAGCAGTCTCGACAAGGCGACTGCCCGAATGTTGCTACTCAACGGGAAAGTTCTTGAGCCCGCATGAATCACATCCAGACGCCGGAGTCTCAGGTCGGATAGAGCGTTGCGCATGGAAGGAGTGACTTGCGGTGATGTGGTGCGCTTGACTTCGAATCCGAGCCGCTCGCGCCCCCTCACCACGAGAAGGTCGAGCTCGAGGCCTCCATGCGTCGCCCAGAAGAAGCATTCCTCGGACTTGGCGTCCAATTGATGGATAACTTGTTCAATTACGAAACCTTCCCAGGACGCCCCGATTTTTGGATGGCTCTCCAAGTCCGTCAGAGTCCTGAGTCTCAATAGAGCATGAAGTATTCCACTGTCCTTGATGTACACCTTGGGTGACTTCACCTGGCGCTTGGAAATGTTCTCGTGCCACGGTTGCAGCTCGCGGACAACAAGCGCCGATGCCAGAAGGTCCAGATAGTGGCGTACCGTCGTGTCAGCCACCCCGAAAGACCGCGCAAATTCCGAAGCATTCCAAACCTGTCCATGATAATGCGCAAGCATGGTCCAGAAACGTCTGAGCGTCGTCGAGCGAATGGTGATGCCCAACTGGGGCAGGTCTCGCTCGAGGAAGGTGCGGATGAACCCATGACGCCATTCTTCGCTTGCCGCATGCGACTGAGCCAGGTATGAGCGAGGGAACCCTCCCCGCAGAAACAACCGCTGGAGATTTTCAGCACCCGCTTCGGCCAGGGAGAATCCCCCGAGTTCGTGATAGACAATCCTGCCAGCAAGGGTTTCGGATCCCTGACGCAAGAGGTCAGGTGTTCAGCGACAATTAGAATTCCCGGCGTGTTGCCTCATTAGAGAATGTTACCAGACAGAGTGACTGTTGGCGACGGTATTGTTGAGTCAGTGGTTGCCTTTGCCGCTCCTGCATAGATAAGCTCTCTGGCGATCGCTTGCCGCCACTGGCGGACCCGTCGTTGAAGTGTGCGAAGCTGCCCCGACTGGAAGCGACTAGGATGAGCCTGCTGTAGTTGCTCAAAGAGGTCCTTGGCAGCGGTGTCCGGCTCGTCTTGAAGCCAGCCCAGCACTTCGGGCCACACGTCTTTGAATGGGTCTTCTCGCGTCCGCCATGTGCGCGGTGGGGTGGGTTTGATTCTATGCGTGGGCCGGGACTCACCGTCTCGCCACATACGTGGCAGAGTCGCAAGGAACGCGTCCAGGCTCTGGGAAGCTGGGACTTGCCCGTGCTCTGAACCGGGTTGTCTTGCCAGTGCACACAGCATCGTCTGAAGTTCTCGAATGCCGTGTAGCAATCGGACCGGGT